>NZ_CAMXYE010000001.1 GCF_947253055.1 uncultured Arcanobacterium sp.
GGCATGCGCCGTGGCTAAAAGCGGATTCACGTGCCCAGCTGTACCGCCACCGGCGAGAAGTACCGACAATTTTTCCCCCATAGTTATCCTCTTTTCACCACTGATCTTTCTCGCAGTGCCAATTTGGCGCGAATTTTCAACTGGGGGCGCACTCCCGGGACGTCGAATCCACACGCAAATACTGCTCCTACCATTAGCAGAGTGGCCAATAGCGAAGAGCCACCTTGCGATATAAATGGGAGAGGAATACCGAATACGGGAAGTAATCCCGTCACTACACACATATTCAGAAAAGCCTGCCCGCAAATCCAGATAGCAGCCCCGACAGTGAGAAGTTGACCAAAACGGCTGGGTTGATTAACTATTAGCCGCAAGAAGCACCAACCGAGCATTAAGAAAAGTAGAACGATGGTAAGAGTGCCGAAAAGCCCCAGTTCTTCTCCGATGACGGCGAAAATAAAATCCGTATGCGCTTCGCTGAGATCACGCCATTTTTCTTTTCCGGCTCCGAGGCCTACGCCCGTCCAGCCGCCGCTTCCAAAGGCAAATTGGGCAAAATCGGACTGGGTAGGTTCATGAATATCGGGAGTGGTAAAGAGATTAGAAAAGTATTCAAAGACTCGGCGCAACCGGGAGGCCTTTAATGCCACCAGTACGCCTGCCAAACCAAAAACGGGCAGCATGGCAAATGCTAAATAGCGGCTCTGCATTCCCGCTAGCCAAAACATTCCCACCCCGATGACTACGAAAATAATTCCGGTACCCATATCCCCTGGTAATACCACTAGCACTATCGCTGCAATCATCCCGGCAACAGGAGAAATAAGATTATGATAATCGCCGCTGATGGCACTGCGTTTCATTTCTCCCAATACCCGCGCTAGCCAAATAATAGTGGCGAATTTAAGGAATTCCGAGGGCTGAATTTGAATAGGCCCAAAGGCTAACCAATTTTTATTTCCGGCAACTTCTACGCCTACTAGAATCACTGCTAACTGTAATAATAGGGCAGCTCCGAAAATAACATTGGATAATTTTTGTATTAGCGCAGCGCTCCCAAAGTGCTCCACGGCTAGAGCTCCGACGATGCCCATAACCGCCCAAGCAGTGTGCTTAATAGCTACGGAAAAAAGCGCTACTTCCCCGCCCGTTAAATCCACTAAGCGAATTGATCTAGCGGAAGTGGCGGAAAATACCATCAGCACTCCCATTACCAGCAATATGCTGACGATGATTCCCATCATAAGTAAAGACTGTTGAATAGCATCGCGCCGCCGGCGCTGCACATCGGTCAATTCCGGAGAAAAGGCAGAAGCAGAATTATCTACCGAAAGAGCAAGCGGAGAACGCGGGCGGAACTTTTTCCAAAATTTAGCCATTATGCCTGCTCTTTCCCAACTAGTTGGCGCACTTCTGCTTGAAATTGCCTCCCCCGCTCCGTATAGGAAGAGAATTGATCTAAAGAGGCACAGGCAGGAGCTAAGAGCACCGTAGCGCCATTCTTTGCCAAATTGCGTGCAGCAGCTACAGCAGGGCGCATCGGATTTTCTGGCGCTGCAATATAGGTGATAGGAATTTCTAGATCAGCGAGAGCTTTTTTCCATGGCTCTTGGTCTTTTCCAATTACCACCACTCCAGCTAATCGAGATTTTTCGGCTTGTACTAATTCCGTAAAATCGGCTCCTTTAGCATCTCCACCTACGATCCACACTATGGGTCTGCCAGCTTGGGCGGCCAAAGCCGCGCGTGCCGCATGCCCATTCGTGGCTTTCGAATCATCTACCCAGCAGATTCCTTCCCATTCACCCACAATCTGCAGGCGATGAGGTTCTACCTGATATTTCTGCAAAGCGGCGCGAATACACTCCACTGGAACTCCGCCGGCGCGTGCCAAAGCTGCTGCCGCCAGTGCATCTTTTAGAAGATGGGGCGGGCACGGGCGCCCAGGAGTCAAATGAGCTAGATCGGCTAGCGAAAAAAGTTCCGCTGCTCCTTGGTAGGGGTCTTTCACGTAGGCTCTATCTACCGCTAAAATTTCTCCCGAGGCGGGATCACGCACGAGGCCAATCTCTCCAACTGCTGGAGCCTGCAGAGTATAGGCAATGCTCGGTGCGGCAGCAGTATCGGCCGTCTCGCGGAGCATTTGCTGCACGTCGCTATCTTCTTTCGGATAGATCCGGAATTTTTCTACCCGCTCGTAGATACGCGATTTAGCTTGCGCATAGGCAGCCAAATCTCCATGCCAGCTCAAATGATCAGCGGCAAGATTTAGACATACCGCTCCAGCTGGCGCCATTGTATAGGTGGCAGCGAGTTGAAAAGACGACAGCTCTAAAGCGAAAGCGCGTACCGGCGTGGCCGGCAACTGAGAAACTGCTCCGATAGCTGGTAGTCCAATATTACCTATTGCTGCTCCCCCGAAGCCCGCTTCCTCCAGCATGGCCGCCAACATGGTGACGGTAGTAGTTTTCCCATTTGTGCCGGTGACACAGAGCCACTGCGGATAACTGCCGTCGGCATTTTGGGCACGCAGCTGCCAAGCTAATTCAATTTCCGAACAAAGCGGAATATGGGCAGCGGCCAGTTTCTCCCACATCAGACCCGTCTGCGCAAATGCAGGCGCAATTACCACTAGATCTGGCTGCCATTTAATAATAGCGGCAGCTAGAGCAGCTGGATCATCATTAGCGCCAGCCGTGATATCTGGATTATTTTCTTGATACTTCTGTACTGCCGCAGCTTTCTGATCCCAGATACTCACCACTGCGCTAGTTTCTCGCTGCAGCACTTCTAGGCAAGCCGCTCCCGATACTCCCATACCGAGAATGGCTATTTTTTTATTTGCGAAAGCGGCCGCCCCCGGAATTACACTGTTCACTGTTGCGCCAACCATTCACCGTAGAAGAGCCCCAGACCCGCCGCGGCTAGCAACATTTCAATTAGCCAAAAACGCACTACGATTGTGACTTCTTTCCAACCTTTTAATTCAAAATGATGGTGCAGAGGCGCCATTTTGAAAACTCTTTTTCCGGTGGATTTGAAATAACTTATTTGAATGACGTCAGAAAATACGATTATTACAAATAGGCCACCTAAGAAAATTGCCAATACTTCCGTCTGGGTAAGAATAGAGAGCCCGGCAAAAGCACCGCCTAAAGCTAGGGAGCCAGTATCACCCATAAAAATTTGCGCCGGAGAAGTATTGTGCCAGAGAAAGCCGAGGCAGGCTCCCACTAGGGCCGCACAGATAATGGCTAAATCGCGCGGATCGCGCACATCGTAGCAACCCGGATCGGGATTGACGACCGATTGGCAAGATTGATACGACTGCCAGATAGTGATTATGGCATAGGAGCCAAAAGCGATAGCTGAAGCTCCCGCTGCTAAACCGTCGAGACCGTCGGTGAGATTTACGGCGTTAGACCAAGCGGTAATGAGAAAATTTGACCAAAGTACGAAGAGGACAATCCCGATTACGATTCCCAAAAAAGCTAAATCTAGCCTTGTGTCGCGCACAATCGAGATACTGGTGGTAGCGGGGGTGCGATGAAAATTATTGGGAAATTGCAGAGCGGCAATTGCAAAAGAGACACCAACTATTCCTTGCCCGATTATTTTCGCCATCGGCGTCAAACCCAAGGAGCGCTCTTTGCGCACTTTCGTGAAATCGTCTAAAAAGCCGATTAGTCCCATGCCGGCGAGCAAGTAAATCAGAAGCCACCCGGTGACGTGCGGCGCTCTTCCTACCACGAGATTACCCGTGAGGTAACCCGTAATAGCCGCAAAAATAATTATTACTCCTCCCATCGTGGGAGTGCCGCGTTTAGTGAAATGACTAGTGGGGCCGTCTTCTCGAATAAACTGCCCATAGGAACGCCGCCGCAGATAGCGGACGAAAAGCGGCGTGCCAAAAAGCGTAATCAGTAACGCTATTGCTGCTGCCACTAGTACGGAAAGCATTTACACACCCTCTTCGCTAAGCGCATCGGCTATTTTCCAGATGCCTGATCCATTAGAACCCTTCAATAAGATTACGTCACCACTGCAGCTTTCGGCGCTAAGCAAGGCTCGCGCCTCCGTGCCATCTGCACATAATTTTACTTCTACTCCGGCTTGAGCAGCACTTTCAGCCAGTAATCGCATATCTGTATTTTCCCCCACCGCGTAGAGCACAGCTACTTTCTCCGCGCCGAGTAAGGAACCAATTTTTTTATGCTCTACGCCGCTCTCTTCACCCAGCTCCAACATAGCTCCGAGCACTGCTATTTTGCGCCGCGCGCCTGCTATATCACTTAGAGCAAGTATTGCCGCAGTGAGCGAATCGGGGTTGGCGTTATAGGAATCATCAATAATAGTAATATCCCCAATTTCCTGCACATCCATCCGGTGCCGGCTCGCTGGAAAAGCAGTAGAAAGCCGCTCCGCAATTTTTTCCGGAGAAATTCCCAGTTGATAGGCAGCGCTAGCGGCCGCCAGCGCATTATTTATATGATGAATTCCGATGAGCTGTAGATTTACTGGCGCATTTCCACTGGGAGTATGGAGCAAAAATGCAGCTCGCCCACCGTTATTTTTAATATCACTCGCATATATCAGCGCCGACCCATCTTTTACCCCGTATGGGACTTGCCCGGCATTCTTTCCTCCGCCTTGCGCAGAGAAGAAACATACCGGCACGGGGGAATTCTGCGCCATAGCTGCTACTCGTTTATCGTCGGCATTTAAGATGGCGATTCCGCCGGGGCGAATGCCTGAAAGCATCTCCGCTTTGGCCGCAGCTACTTTTTCGATTCCCCCAAACTCTCCTAAATGTGCGCGCGCCACCGCCAACACCATGCCAATATCAGGAGGTGCAATATGCGTCAGGTAGGCAATATTTCCAGCTCTATCTGCACCCATTTCTAAAACTAACGTAGCAGTAGTGGCATCGGCACTCAGTACGGTAAGCGGCAAGCCGAGCTCATTATTAAAAGATCCGGGCGGAGCCACCACTGGGCCCCGCTCTTGCAGCAAATTCGCCAATAAATCTTTTGTAGTAGTCTTGCCGACTGAACCAGTAACCGCCACCACCTGCAAATTTGGATTCTTTTTCCGGAGCTGCACCAAAGAGTATTGCGCTATTTTTCCAATGGCGAGTAGCGGATCTGCCACTTCAATAATGTGCGCAGCACTGGCTCCTCCGGCGCAAGCAGCTTCTTTATTAGCGCTAAGTACTGCCACCGCTCCCCGCGCCAGCGCATCACCCGCAAACTGGTTACCGTCTACGCGCGCTCCGGGCAAAGCAATAAATAGATCGCCTTTTTTTACAAGGCGGTTATCACTAGCTACTCCGCAGACTTCCAAGCAGGAATTTTCGCTACTTCCCAGCTTTCCATCGCAAATAGCAGCTACCTGAGCAATACTGATTGGCAGCAATTTTCCCCCTATTCTCCCTCTAACCAGGGATACTTATAGAGCGGAACTGCCGAAGGCGGCACTTTCAGCTGCCGCATTGCAAATTTGGAGACTTCAGCGAATACCGGAGCCGCGATTACACCACCATAAGCAGGCAAATTGTGGGTATAGACGACTACTGCCACCGCAATGCGCGGATTTTCGGCCGGCACTACCCCCGCGAAAGTGCCGACAAGAGCAGCAGTCTTTCCGGCCGAATTAAGCACCTGCGCTGTTCCCGTCTTTCCTGCTACGTTATAGCCAGGCACTTTTGCCAAGGGGCCGGTAGAGCCTTTCTGCGTCACCCCTTGCATCATTTTTATTAACTGATCAGCTGCTTCGGGCGTAATTACCTGTTTCTTTTCCGCCAATTTCTGCGGAATAAGCTGCCCATCTTTATCGTAGACTCCGTCTACAATATGAACTGGATTCTTTACTCCTTTACTCCCCGCTATCGAAGCTACCTGCGCTAATTGCAGCGGCGTCACCGCATAGGCCTGACCAAACATAGTGGTGTAATTAGTGCGGCGATCCCACTGCGTATATGGATTGAGTAAACCCGGTTCTTCTGCGGGTAACTCCACACCGGTCTTTTGCCCCAGCCCAAAAGCCGAAAGATATTTATAACGAGTTTCGGTAGGTACAAGCGAACCCACCTGCACTAATCCCGTATTGTAGGATTTCGCCATCAAACCCGCTGCCGTCATTCGCTCCGTAGGATGCCCCGAATCATCGGTAATAGTTTCTCCATCCGGAGTGGTATAGGCATAAGGAGCGTTAAATACGGAAAGCGGCGTAATTTTTTGCTCATTTAAGGCCGTGGCATAGGTAATTATTTTTCCGGTAGAGCCCGGCTCCACCACCGAGCTAACTGCCCGAGAGCCCCATTTATCTGGACTTTTATTTTCACTATTGCCTGGATCTTGGTTTCCACTATCCGCCATGGCGAGAATACGGCCCGTGCCTATTTCTAGCACTACCGCACTTCCCCACACCGCACCAAACTTACGTACAGAATCATTTACCGCTTGTTCAGCTGCATACTGTAAATCACGGTCGATAGTGAGCTGCACTTTACCGCCATTTACTGCCGGAGTTTCTTTCTTCTCTGCCTGCGGGAAAATAGTGCCATCTGGCCCCACTTCTACCGTAAGTTTTCCATCTGTACCAGCGAGAATATCGTTATACTTCTGTTCAATTCCCGCCTGTCCTTGCGGAAGTGGATTCTCAGTAGTCTGCCCCAGAAATCCGAGAATTGAACTCGCCACACTGCCGCTCGGGTAGATGCGCTCCATATAGCGCTCGGGGAATATTCCGTGGATATTCAGATCGCTTACGGTTTTCCATTCTTCGGGAGTGAGCCCTTTGGCTAATAGACGCCACTGGTCTTTCTTTTCTCCCCCCAGCAAAATGCCACCCAATTCAGCTTGGTCGCGTTTCAGTAGCGGAGCTAATTTTGCTGCAGCCGCCGCGGCTCCACCATTTATTGCTTTTCCCTCGTCATCGTATTCCACATAATCGGCAATGGCTTGCTGATCTACCCGCACATTGTAGCGCGGCTCCGAAGTGGCGAGCACTGCCCCGTTCGCATCTAAAATATCTCCACGTTTTGCTTCTTGCTCGTAGGAACGCGTGCGAAAAGTACTGGCTACCCCCTGCAAAGTATCGGCTTTTACCACCTGGAGAAAAAATAGCCGCAACACCAGCAAAGCCACTGTAATCAAAACAACGACGATTATGAGGCGCATGCGATGATTAGTGAAAGCGCGCGCCAAACGCACATCGTGCACTTGCCGCTCCGCATATTCGCTAGACACCGCAGCGCGCTTTTTCGACGTAGCATCTGGGTGCGAGCTATTAAATACCTCCATATGCGCCTCTATCAGTCAGATTTAGTTGTACTATCGGCGATAGTGCCCGTCTCAAGATTAAGATAGCGCATTTCCGTAGCTGGTTTCATGCCGAGTTTAGTGGCATTTTCGCTCAGCTTATCGGGGCTAGATAGCCCGATTAGTTCTCCTTCTAGAGTATTAATATGAGTATCAGCTTCGTCTAGCTCCACTTTTAAGCTCTTTAATTCATAGGCGCCCTGCACTAGCAAAGTATTCAGAGAAAAAGCCAGAATAATTGAGGTTAAGAGTATGGCACCGCAAATAATTAGCGTACCGAAGAATGTGCGCGACGGAGCAGGGCTAGCTACCACCTGCAATCCGGGAGCAGAAATAATGGGCCGAGATTGAGGGGCGCGCAGCTGCTGGGCAGTAGAGTTTGCGGCGTTCATTTATTTTCTCCCTTATTAGACGCCCCTAAAGAAGCGCAATCTGGTATTTCTCTGATTAGCTGCACTGCCCGCAGACGCACCGATGCAGCCCGCGGATTAGCAGCGATTTCGGCGGAGGAAGCCTTTTGCGCTCCCCGCACTAAAGCCTGTAAATAGGGTTGATCCTCAGCGAGCTCTACCGGTAAACCAGTCGGAGTGCGCGAGCGCAAACCCTGAGCAAAAATTTGCTTCACGATTCGATCTTCTAGAGACTGATAAGACTCCACTACCAGCCGCCCCTCCAGAGCTAAAGACCGAAGAGCTGCCGGAATTGCCTGGGAAAGTATCTGCAATTCATTGTTGACGGCGATACGAATAGCTTGGAAAGATCTTTTTGCCGGATTGCCGCCGCGCCGGCGGGCGGGGGCTGGTATGGCAGCGCGAATTATCTCCACTAGCTGCGCAGTGCTCTGTAAAGGGACGGAAGTACGCGCACGGATAATTGCCCGCGCAATCCGCCCAGCATACTTTTCTTCTCCGTACTCACGGAGAATTCGACTCAATTCCGCTTCCTCTACCTCTGCCAATAAAGACGCCGCCGTCATCTCCTGCTCCGGATTCATGCGCATATCCAAGGGGGCATCTTGTGCATAAGAAAATCCCCGCTCCGCGGCATCTATTTGCAAGGAGGAAACTCCCAAATCGAATAGAATTCCTTGCACCTTCCCAGCTGTGCCGTAGGTGCTAGCTACTTCTCCGATTTCGTCATACGTGGCATGCACGGCTTGAAAACGCTCTTCAAAAGGCTGCAGCCGCTGCGTAGCCAACTCTATGGCCTGCGTATCGCGATCTATGCCGATTACTTTTACCTGCGGGCAAGCACGCAAAATTGCTTCGGTATGACCACCTAAACCGAGTGTGGCATCGATCAAAACTGAATTCTCTGCCTGTAAAGCAGGAGCTAATAGTTCTACGCAGGTGGCGGAGAGTACCGGAGTGTGCAAATCTGCTGGAGACGCAGAAAGTAATGCTTCCCTCACGGCTTTTCCTCTCTTTTTACCACTAGGAACACTAGATTTCCCACCACTTTCGGAAATCGGGGAATAATCTCCCAAAGTAGTGAGGAATCTAATGCTCCTAGAAAACTCCTGGTATTAGCTCTTCTTCCCTATCTGCAAATTCGGCCTCATTCCCCTCTAGGTAGGCTTCCCAAGCCTGCTGATCCCAAATTTCTACTCGTTCTCCGGAACCGATTACGGCTAAATCTTTTTCTAAGCCCGCATATTCACGCAGATTCACCGGTAAATTTATACGCCCTTGTTTATCCGGAATTTGATCACTAGCTCCAGATAGAAATACCCGCCCGTAGGCCCGTACTTCCTTAGAAGTGAAAGGAGCCTGCTGGAGCTTAGCCAGAATCTCGGTAAAAGTATTGAGTGGAAATACGTATAAGCAATGCTCCTGCCCGCGCGTCACCACTAAACCAGAAGCGAGTTGCGAACGGAATTTGGCAGGGAGGATTAAGCGCCCTTTATCGTCTAAACGCGGCTCGTACGTGCCTAGAAACACTATCCACCTCCCATTCCTTTTACAGATAACTCCATTTTACCCCACTTTGCGCCACATGCAAGTCAAAAATGCCTTTTACTTCAAAAGATTATGGCTATATCTCAAGGGAAAATACGGTGGAGGGAATTTTTGAGATTTAGGGCAAATTTGGGGAATATTTAGAATATCCCGCTCCGCACTTAAACAGAGCCGCACCTAAATAGAGACACTCCTAAACAGAGCCGCACCTAAATAAAGACGCCCCTGAATAAATCCACTTCACGAAAAATAAAATTCCCGCTGCCGGAAATCCGGAACGGGAATTAAATAAAGCTAACTAGCTAGAGCCGCCGGGATCCGTTAGGAAAATTCCCGCGGCACGCGCTATAAAATAATAATCACTGGCCTTTTTGCCGGCGCAACCACTCTTCTGCCTGCTTTTCAAAAAAGCTCAGAGAGGCGCCTTTCGGCCGTTTTGGAGAAGTAACTTTCTTCTCTTTTCGCACAAATCCAGAGCTCAAATACCAGAATCCAGCAAATACCACTGCCACTCCGCCTACGCCGATTGGCACTATCTCCGCTGCTACGCCAGCTATAACCACCGCTAAACCGAGAATTATAATCACAATTCCGCCCACTAAATTTTTCGGAGCAATACTCAACTGTGTAGCGGTAGTTTTTTCACTCTTCAAAGTCTCCGAAAGCTTCGGATCGTCACTGTGTAACTGCGACTCCAGCTCCTCCAGCATCTTCCGCTCGTAATCAGAAAGTGCCATTAGTTTCTCCTCGCTACCACCCGGCATATCTCGGTAAATTATATCTCTACTAAGACAAAGAATAGCGAAAGCCTTGCGATAAGGATAGCCGAAACCTATTTATTTTCAGATTCCCGCTTATTTTCAGATTCCCGCTCTTTCACCAGAGAACCGGGACGCACACTTTGCGAACCAAAACGACGGCGAATCGCATCGACAGCCGTCTCCGCTTTACTCTGCCGTTCGTCAGCTCCGAAAGCGAGCTGCACTCCGGACTGCCCCGACGTGAGCTGCTGTGCGCGCACTCCCAGCAGACGAATACCAGAATCAGGAAAAGGAAGAGTGGAAAAAAGTCGCTGCGCCGCGGTGTAAATATCTGCACCTAAATCAGTAGGAGCTCCGAGCGTAAGCGAGCGGGAGTAAGTCTGAAAATTACCAAAACGCACTTTTATACTTATTGTCCAGGCTAAGTAACCACCGGAGCGCAACCTCCGCGCCACTGCGTGGGATTGCTCCAATAATACTGGCTGCACTGCAGTTGGCGTAGCAAGAACTTCGAAGAAAGTCGCCTCTTTGCTAATAGATTTTTCCCGAGTCTCCGGCTCTACTGGGCGGCTATCTTCGTTCATCGCCAAGGCGTAGAGGTGTTTTCCCGCTGCCTCACCCAGCAAAGAGACTAAATTTTTCTCCCCGAGCATAGCTAGATCTCCAACTCGCTCCACCCCGTGGGAAGCTAATTTTTGTTGCGTCTTTCCTCCCACTCCATTCAGCACTCCTACGGGAAGTTGATGCAAAAAATTTAGAGATTCTGCTTCCGGCACCAAGAGCAAACCATCTGGTTTAGCCTGCGCAGAAGCTATTTTAGCTAAATGTTTAGTGGAGGCGATTCCCACTGACGCCGCCACCCCCACTTGAGTATGAATCGCGGTACGTATTTTTACCCCAATTTCTAGCGGTGAACCAAATAATCGGCGCACTCCGCGCACATCTAAAAAAGCCTCGTCGATAGATACTTGCTCGAATACCGGGCTGATATTTTGTAATATCTCCATTATCTGCGCAGATACACTTCTATATTTCTCTGCCTCCACCGGCAGAATAATTAACTGTGGGCAGAGCCGGCGCGCCTTTCCGACCGGCATAGCCGAATTTACTCCGTAGCGGCGCGCCTCGTAGGAAGCAGTGGAGATTACTCCTCGATCTATTCCTCCCACCGCCAGCGGTTTCCCCCGCAGATGCGGTTTATCGAGCAATTCCACTGCCACAAAGAAAGCATCCATATCCACGTGCAATATCGGAGTCTGGGAATCGTCTTTACCCCAATCTCGCCGTAAATCTACCGGCCGCGGCCCGCGCGACATAGACACCGCCTCCTTGGACTAAACTCCGGCCATTCCTAGTAACACCGCCGCCGCATAATACGGCCAGCCTCTTCAGTAGTGGTGCCGCCCGCGCCGGCGCGGAGCCGAAGTGTCTCCCCGTTCTGAATTCTCCACAGCACTCGGAAGATTATCCTGCTTTTTGCCGTCTTTATCCCCCACCGAAAAAATTTCTTGCAAAGGATTATCCGTCTGCGTAGCCAAAAAACGTTCGGCAGCCTGCCCTATTTCTTCCGCACTTGGAATAGCTGGGCTTTCTTCCTCCGTCTTTACGAAGCTTTCCTCTCCCGCAGCTGAATCATAATCTTCTTCTAAATGCTCTAAGAGAGTCTGCAGCTCCGGATTCTCCGTAAGTATCTGATTTAACCCCTCTACCTGCTGATCCTCTAATTGCTCCAAATCTCCTAGCGGCAGCCGCGGGCCTCCCAAATTTGCAATCATTTTAATGGCAGCCAGAGCTCCGGAAATAAAGGGCTGCGCCCCTTTTGCGATATAAAAAGGCACCCGCACCCGGATATTCATTACCGGAATATCGTTTTTCCCCGCATAGAATTCAAAAAGATCCGGAAGTGCCCCATAGTGCTGCACCTGCCCTTTAATAAACTTAGTGCTGCTATCAGGCGACGTAGAGCGCAAAAGCATATCCGCTGGGCGCGTATGCGGAGCTGTACCGGGCATCGCCGCCAGCGAATAAACTTGGCGCACTTGGAAACGCTCCACTATGGAAATAATGCTTTTCGCTACTTTCTCCCAATTGAAATCTGGTTCTTGCCCACCTAGATAGAGAAAACTCTGCCCGCTCATATCCGTCACTAAATTTAGATAGAGCTCCGGAGCTACGAAATCGGCTATTTTCCCGTCACTATAGGTGACTATGGGGCGCTGCGCACGGTAATCATAGAGTTGATCGGCAGAAAAAAGGGCAATATTCACCGCATCTAAATCTGCTATTGCCGCATCTACTGCCTGCGCCACATGCCCGGCATCGATTAAAGGATCTATCGGGTTGAGTACGAGATGTGGCACAGTTAAATCAGCGCGCGTCTGCGCAAAAG
Source organism: uncultured Arcanobacterium sp. (assembly GCF_947253055.1). GTDB lineage: Bacteria > Actinomycetota > Actinomycetes > Actinomycetales > Actinomycetaceae > Arcanobacterium_A. Next base: position 12,431 of record NZ_CAMXYE010000001.1, read on the forward strand.
AAATTAAATCCTGCATTCCGCCTCCTCGTATTTCCGAAAAATCATTCTCTATCTACCAAGTATATAACGCTTACGGAAAAGCACCCCTCGAAATCACATAGGGACAGCTATTTCACTGCTCCGCAGCAATTAGTGACAGATAGGAGAAAATCAGCCATAATTATTAGGCACAGTTTTCAGACGAGGAGATTTTTTGCAAGAAAACAATCTTTCGGAAAAAGCTTTTTTACAACAAGCTATTGCCGAAGAGCAGGATTTTATCGACGAAGCCTACACAGCTTTAGACCGCGATGAATCCTATTATAAAAACCGGCTCGGTCAGGTGCGCGAAGCGGGCGGGCAAGGCACCCCCGCGGGGCGGCGGGAAAGAGATTCCTTTGCCACTCACTATGAAGACAACCTGCAGATGCTGCGCAATGTGGAGAATAACCTCGTCTTAGGCAGATTAGATTTTGCCGATAAAGTACTCCACATAGGGCGCACTACTCTTCGTGACTCTGAACAAAACATTATTCTTACCGACTGGCGGGCTCCGCAGTCCGAAGCTTTCTATCAAGCCACTGCCACGCACCCACAGGGAGTACGGAGGCGGCGGCATATTCAAAGCCGGTTCCGGAAGGTGATTGGTGTAGAAGATGAACTACTAGATAGCGACTTTGCCGATTCCGCCGGCATGAATCTTACGGGCGAAGGAGCACTTTTCGCTGCTATGCGCCGCGCTCGGAGCGGCAAAATGGGCGATATTGTGGCCACTATCCAAAAAGAACAAGACCAGATCATCCGCGCCGACGCCGCCGGAATACTGGTGGTACAGGGTGGCCCCGGGACGGGAAAAACTGCCGTGGCCCTGCACCGAGCTGCTTACCTGCTCTATACCTATCGAAAAGAACTGGCCAGCTCCGGCGTCTTAGTAATAGGGCCTTCTTCCGATTTTCTGCGCTACATAAATCAGGTGATTCCCTCTTTAGGTGAATCAAATGTCGTATCCACCACCATCGACAACCTATTGCCATTTGTGCAAGTAAGCGCCACTGAGCCTGCCGCTGTAGCAGCCATAAAAGAAAAAACCATCTGGGCTCATATTGCTCGGCAAGCAGTGCGACTCATTTTGCAGAAACCTCTAAAAGATCCCGCTCCGCTGCGCATAGCAGGCAAGAATATCGCACTCTTGCCAAGCGATGTACAGGAAGCGCAACTACGGGCGCGGCGCAGCGGCAAAACGCATAACCAAGCACGCGATACCTATGCGCGTTTTTTAGTATCGGTACTCTCCGAGCGGCTCGCCGCCGAGTTAAAAACTAACGTAGCTGCTGATGAATGGATAATTAACGATATCGCCAGCAGCCCAGAAATTCGCCGCCTCATTAATCGACATTGGCTACCTGCTTCTCCGCAATGGCTATTGGAGCATATGTATAAATGGCCGGATGTGCTCTCTTTAGTTGCTCCCCAGCTTTCTGCCCGCGAGCGCCAGTTGCTGCGCCGGCAACCAGGAAATGGCTTCACCAGTGCCGATATCCCTATTCTGGATGAACTAGCAGAGCATCTAGGACCTTTCTACACTCCCGAAGAGCGCTACCAGCAGGCGCTGGAGACCCAGAAAGCCGCTGATTTTTCCGCCTATGTGCAAGAAACTATGGATTCGCTGCAACTCGGAGGAGGCATAGTGAGCAGCGATATGCTCCAAGAACGAATCGAGCAAGTAGGTGGGCGCACCTCCATGGCCGAACGCGCAGCTAGCGACCGCACCTGGACCTACGGGCATATAGTGGTCGACGAAGCCCAAGAGCTTTCCCCTATGCAGTGGCGGATGCTGGCACGGCGTAACCCGCGCCGTTCCATGACGATTGTCGGAGATTTAGATCAACGCACAGCCGGTTCGCTGCACACTTGGGAAAACGTATTAGAAGAATTAGGGGCCAAGTATCAAGTAAAACCGCTCACGATTAGTTACCGCACTCCCCGCTCTCTTCTGGAGCGAGCCGCGCGCACTATGGCAGCCCTGGGGAAGCCGGTGCAGCCGATGCAGGCGGTGCGCGATAGCGAGAACTGCTACTATAGCCAGGAAATTTCTTCAGCTGAATTAGAAAAAACCGCAGTGCAGATTCTAGAAGCGGAACTGCGCGCCCTGGATAGCGAATACGGAAAGAATATCGGCACTATCGCAGTATTAGTGCCCGCAGCGCAAGTAGAAAAATGGCATAAACTATTCACCTCTGCGCCGGAGCTAGCTGAGTGGTACGCAGCAAATACGCCAGAAATTGAACAGCGCATCAAAGTGAGCAGTGCACACGGAGTAAAAGGCCTAGAATTTGACACCGTAATACTGCTGGAACCTATTCAAATAGGGAAAGAGGGACTAGGCGATTTTTATGTAGCCCTTACCAGAGCTACCCACCGAATGTGTACTCTCAGCACCGAACCACTCCCGCCAGGGTTAGTATGACCACTTTCCGGCTCTGATTGGCGGCAACTCAATACCAGAGATATAGAATGAATCCGGATGCTCACCGAAAGAGCAGAGCTTTTAAATAATCAAATACGGGCCTATACACTGGCTAAAGGAAAGTAAAATAGTGGCTAATATACTACTTCTGGAAGATCCACATACTATCGCTGATACCACTTTTGAAAAATATGGTTGCCAAGTACGGCGCATCCCTAGTTCGCTCAGCGAAGCGGAGTTACTTACGGAACTAGCAGACGTAGATATTTTAGGTTTGCGTTCTAAGACTCATATCACGCGCAAAGTAATCGAATCCGCTCCCCGTTTGGCAGCTATTGGCGCTTTTTGTATCGGCACCAATCAAATCGATCTTTCGGCGGCCTCCGAAGCGGGAATTGCCGTATTTAATGCTCCTTATTCCAATACGCGTTCCGTAGTGGAGATGGCTATTTCCGAGATTATTGCGCTAATTCGCCATTTGCCGGCCCGCAATAAAGTATTGCAGCGGGGAACTTGGGAAAAATCTGCCGCTGGCGCCCACGAAGTGCGCGGGAAGACTTTAGGAATCATCGGCTATGGCTCCATCGGTTCCCAACTTTCCGTATTGGCAGAAGCAGTAGGGATGCGAGTGCTCTTTTACGACATCGTCGAGAAACTCGCGATTGGAAATGCGCGCCGCGTAGATAGTTTGGATGAGCTTTTAGCTAATTCCGATGCGATTTCGCTCCATATTGACGGGCGGGAAAGCAATGCCGGATTCTTTTCCCGCGAGCTATTTGCCAAAATGAAGCCCGGTGCAGTTTTCATAAATTTGGCGCGCGGGCATGTGGTGGATTTAGAGGCGCTGCAAGAGGGTTTGGAATCAGGAGCTATTTCTGGAGCGGGAATTGATGTATATCCAAGCGAACCGGCAGCCAATGGCGAAGAATTCCATACTAAACTGCAAGAATTCGACAATATAATTCTCACTCCGCATATCGGTGGATCCACGATGGAAGCGCAGAAATCTATCGGTGGTTTCGTCTCCGAAAAATTGATGCAATATTGGCAGCGCGGAGAAACACATATGTCGGTGAATCTCCCCAACCTGGCTCCGTCTCCCGGAGTAGATTCTCTCTATCGAATTGGCTGGGTACATCGAAATACGCCCGGAGCTCTGGCGCGAGTAAATCAGCTTTTCGCTAATGAAGGTATTAATATCACCTACCAGTCATTAGCTACTCGGGGCCCATACGGCTATATCGTCATGGATACGACGGCGGAGATAAGCCCAACCGTTATTGACGAACTGCAAAGTTCCCCCGCACATATCCGCTTGCGAATCCTTAAACAGCACAACGAAAATTAAAATTAGTAGTGGCTACGTTAAGAAAATAGTGGCTACGCTGGGAAAACTGAATTTAGAAATAGCAAAGAGCAGAGCCGAAATTTTCCTTCAGAAAACTCTCCGCTGCGAGTGTCAATTTTTGGAAATTACCGCTGCCTAGTATATTGAGTAGCGTTACGGCAAGCGCGGATGAGCCGTCATTTCGGTTTAAGATTTGCCCGCCTCCGAAGCAATCACAACTATAAGAGGAGAAAAGTCTTGGATGTAATGGCCTACGCGCACAGCCTGTACGCAGAAGGAGTAAATCCCGAAATACCGGAAGTTTCCGATACTCTTACGAATCTGCTAGATAAAGCCGTAAAAGATTATCCCGAACGAGTAGCGATTGATTTCTTAGGAAACGAATACAGCTACCGGAGGTTATATAAAGAAATACAGCGTGCCGCGAGCGTATTGCGGATGTGTGGAGTGCGCGAAGGCGATGTAGTCGCCACTCTGCTTCCCAACTGCCCGCAACATTTTGTAGCTTTTTTCGCCGTTAACTATCTGGGAGCTACCGTATCGGAGCACAATCCCATAGCAGCGGTAGAAGAAATTACCCAACAACTAGAAGTAGTGAAGCCGCGCGTAGTTATTGCCTGGGACTCCACTATTAACCGGTTGCTGCAAGATAGCGATCATTTGAGCTACACGTTCTTAGCCGTGAATCTCATAAAGGCTCTCCCTCGCAAGTCACAACTTTTGTTAAAGTTGCCCATCAAAGCCGCGCAGCAACAAAAGGAAAAACTCACTGCTCCCGTACCGAACAGCGTGCATTCTTGGGATAATATGGTGCGCCATGCCGAACCGCTCAATTTGGATCTATTGCGTGCGCCGGATTTAGATACTATCGCCGTCTTAATTCAAACTGGCGGCACTACCGGCACGCCTAAAGCAGTACAGTTGAGCCATCGCAATATAGTTTCTAATACCACCCAGATTCGCTGCTGGATGAATAATTTTCAACGCGGAAATGAAACGGGACTTTCCGTACTTCCATTTTTTCATGCTTTCGGGCTACAGCTCTCTTTAGCACTGTGCGTATCTCTAGCGGCAACGCAGGTAATGGCACCAAAATTTGATGCAGATATCGTGCTCGCTGGAAATAAACGCCATCCCATCACTTTTTTTGCGGGCGTACCACCTATGTTCGATAGAATTTTGCGCTCCGCCGCTGGCACAGATGCCGATCTTTCCACAATTCGTTTCTCTTTTTCGGGTGCTATGCCCCTCGATCCGCAGCTCGCAGCGAAATGGGAAGAAGCTACCGGCGGTTTCATTATTGAAGGCTACGGACTTTCGGAAGCTAGCCCCGTAGTAGCCGGATCTCCAGTTTCTGCTGCTCGCCGCCCTTCTACCCTCGGCTTACCTTTCCCTTCTACCGAGATAAAAGTGGTAGACCCCGATAATCCGGATGTAGAAATGCCGCTCGGAGAAGTCGGAGAAATACTAGTGAAAGGCCCGCAAGTATTTTGCGGATATTTCCAGAATGCTGCTGAAACGGAAATCGTTTTCCATAATGGCTGGTTACGGACGGGTGATTTAGCTCGCTGGGATGATGGATTCCTAGTAATGGCGGATCGGCGCAAAGAGATGATTATTAACGGCGGGTTCAATGTATATCCCTCCGAGGTCGAATCGGCAGTACGGGATATTGCTGGCGTAGCAGATGTAGCAGTAGTGGGAATGCCAGAAGAAGGGCTGCGAGAAAATATCGTGGCAGCTATTGTGCTCGAACCAGGAGCTAAGATAGATCTCGAAACGGTACGCCAGTGGACGGAAAAGAAACTTTCCCACTACGCCATGCCGAAGTCGATTGCAATTATGGATTCTCTGCCGCGCTCCCAACTAGGAAAAGTACTGCGGCGAAGCGTGCGCGAACAATTAGAAAATTTTGAAATGGTATCTGGAGAGTGGCGCAGAAAATTAACTAAAGAGCCGAAGCCAGATAACGATAGCGAAATTTTAGATGCGCCGGTGGCAGATGCAACGCCAAATAATTCGGAAGAAAATAAAGCTGCAGATTCTGCCTCAGAAACTGCGCCAGATTCCGCGCCAAAAGAATAATTAGCCCGATTGCCTACTCTTGCGGAATCGCCTACTCTTGGGGAGGAGTATCGGCCGACTGCGGGGATGGGGAAGCTGGCGGCGTAGGCGTATCTGCAGAGTGCGCCTGCTCTTCACGCAGGCTTTCAATTGCTTGAGTAAAATCTTCGAGATTTTCAAAATTTAAGTACACCGACGCGAAGCGCAGATAAGCAATCTGATCGAGCTTGCGTAAAGGCGGCAATACGGCATAGCCAATATTTTGCGCTTCTACTTGAGAAAACCCCTCCGCGCGAATTGTATCTTCGACTTCTTGCGCCAATAAGGCCAGTTGATCAGCGGTCACTGACCGACCTTGGCAGGCTTTCCCCACTCCGGAGATAATCTTTTCTCTGCTAAAAGGTTCCTGAATACCAGAGCGCTTTATGACTGTTAAAGAAGCCGATTCCGTGGTGGTAAAACGGCGTTGGCATGCCAAACACTCCCGGCGGCGGCGAATAGACAGACCATCTTCGCTGCTGCGGGTATCGATTACTTTCGATTCAGCACTGTGGCAAAAAGGACAACGCATACCGCTAAAATATCTATAATTCACCACTTTATGCAAGTTTTCTCTATTCCGATTATCCTAAACAACAATTTTACGAATCGGTTTTGACGATTTCTCTGCTTTCGCTATTCTTGCTGACTTCTCTATTCTTGCTGCTTTCTTCGCTTTGATTTCTTTATCCGCTTTTGCTTGGCGCAGAAAATAGAAGGCACTACGAATTTAATTCACGCAGATCCACCCAGCAGTGCATGAATTCACGCCACTTTAACTAATTTCCCAGTAATTTACAGCTGCGCTACCCCTGCATCAATATCTAAGTGCACTGGATTTTCTGCTTGCGCCGCAACACTAATTCCTGCCGGTGCACTTTCTGCTCCGAGCCCATATAGAGAGCCATCTACTACGCCTACTAAACTGAGGCCTAATAAGAAACAGATTCCAAAGCTAATCAACATTCCCAAGGTAACTAAAAGATAGGAAAAAGGAGATAAGCTCCGAGCTTTTTCGCTACTGACTTGCGAAGATTTTTGCCAATTACGCGAATTAATTTGGCGCGCACTCCCGAGACGATAAGACGACATAGCGGATTTTCGCGCACCTCGCCTATCATGCTCAGCCGAGTGAGTAATATGCACTGCAATACCGGAATGAGCAGAGGGAGCACTCGGCACCGCTCTTAAACCTCCGCCCCGATAAGTGCGCGGAGCATCCGGGCGCACCACTATTTGCCCGCCACGAGCAGGATGTAAATTTTCCAGTTCTTTTAACTGCTGTGATTTCGGAGCCGAAACTACCCGCAGCCGTGCCGGCTGGGAAAGCGCCGCAACTTTTAGTGCAGAACTGCCGTCTACCACTGCTTTCTTAACCATATTAGCCTCCTCGAACACTTGTTCATCGAACATCTGTTCTATACGATACTCTTTGATTTTCAAAAAGTCCAGAACACTCGTTCGAAAATTCCGAACAAATGTTTGAAATATGTGTAAAGAACAATTAGACTTACATTTAAAGTTAAACAGGCGCCTCCGAAAAAATTTTTGCAGGTCTCGCTCCCGCAGTTTTTCGTGCGTCAAGATCACCAAACTAAGGCAAAACTATGGCAGAAAATATTTCCCAAAATCTCAGCGGACGGCAACGGGAAATTTTTCTCGCTATCTACAACGCGATAGCAGAAAATGGCTTTCCTCCCACAGTGCGCGAATTAGGAGAAATAGTAGGGCTAAACTCCCCTTCTTCCGTAAAATATCAACTAGATTCCCTAGAAGAAATAGGTTTCATTGCTCGAGATCGGCGCCGCCCCCGCACTATTGAAATTACAACGCTTGGGCAAGAATACTTGCAGCACCAGATTCCTCCCGTAGATTCCACGCCGACTCCGAGGCCCGCTCCTGCTATAAATTCCACTTCGCTGGCAGATGAATACTCAGAAGCAGTACAGGTACCTTTAGTAGGCGATATAGCCGCCGGATCTCCTATCCTAGCTGAGCAGCGCGTAGAAGAATTTTTCTCTCTCCCGCGGCAGCTCACCGGTAAAGGAGAACTCTTTATGCTAAAAGTACATGGTGAATCTATGGTAGATGCAGCTATTTGTGACGGAGATTGGGTAGTAGTACGTAAGCAAGAAGTAGCCGAAAATGGCGAAATTGTGGCAGCGCTACTAGAAGAGGAAGCAACTGTAAAAGTATTAAAACGGCAGGATGGCCACACTTGGTTACTCCCCCGCAATCCTGAATATGCACCGATACCAGGTGACGATGCAAAAATTATGGGGAAAGTGGTAAGCGTACTGCGCGCTCTCTAGCGCACAAAAGCACAGATTTAGATACTTTTCCGCGAATCTCGTAGTCTTTGTAGAGCTTCTCGCGCTATTTTTCCATCTTCAGTGCTCCACATAGTCGGCAGCGCAGAGAGTAAGTAATGCCGGTAGCGCGCCGTGGCCAATCTACTATCTAAAATCGCCACCATTCCTTTATCGCTCCGCGAGCGCAATAACCGCCCTGCTCCTTGTGCAAGAAGCAAGGCAGCCTGGGTAGCAGAAACTTCCATAAACCCCGATTTACCTTGTTTTTGTGCGGCCTCACTGCGCGCCTGCACTAGTGGATCATCGGGGCAAGGAAAAGGAATCCGATCAATTATCACCAAGCGGCAAGTATGCCCGGGCACGTCTACGCCTTGCCAAAGAGAAATCGTGCCAAAAAGTGAGGCGCTCTCATCGGCGGCGAATAGCTCTAGCAAAGTAGGTAGTTGATCGTCTCCTTGGCAAAAAATCGGCAAATCACATCTATCACGCACATAGGCTGCAGCTTTTTCTGCACCGGCTCGAGAAGTAAAAAGACAAAGTGCTCCTCCGCCCGCTGCGGTGATTAAATCCAATATTTCTGCTAAGTGCTCACTCCCGTAGCCATCTCTCCCAGGGCGCGGCAAATCTTTAGCTATATAGAGAATGGCCTGTTTCTCTGGTTGAAAAGGAGAGCCCACATCTATGCCCTCCCATTCTCCCTGCGCTGGCAGAGTAAAGCCTGCCTGCCCGGCGAGCTGGTGAAAAGAATTATTTAGTTTCAAAGTGGCGGAGGTGAGTACTGCCGCCCGGTCGGTAAATAAAGAATCAGCAATTGCACTTGCCACTTGTAACGGAGCTAATTGCAGAGATTCACTGCCCGTAGGCGAGATCGACTTCCACGCCACTAAGCGGCCGGAGTTTATATCATTGCCTAATATCTTTTCCGTCGTTTTCAATAAATCCCCGGCGCGCGCCCGTAGTACTATCTTTTTCGCAGCCTCTTCTTCGTTTCGCCCCGACATACCCGCAATATCAGCTGCCGCCTCCCCGACTCTGCCTTGAAGACGCAGCAAAACATCTTGCAAGGCTTGCGGAATTTCGCGGATACGCCCCTCTGAAATTTCCGCTAAAGTTTCACTAAAATCTTCCGCTGAATCATCTAAATTACTATCGCCTAAACCGTTTTGCCGCAGCGAGCGCGCGAGAGAAATAATTTCATATTTACTGAGTGCCCAAGAAAGCTGCGCCGTCACTCTATCTACTAGCTCATGAGCTTCGTCTACAATAAATGCGGCTGCCGGCGGCAATATGGGGGTACCCGCCGCTTCTACTCCCAACATAGCGTGATTAGTCACCACTATATCGGCTGCTAAAGCGGCTTCTCGCGCCAAATAAGGAAAACAAGATATACGCACTGGGCATTTTTCACCTAAACACTCCTGTTTAGGTAGAGAAACTTGCTCCCAAACTCGCTCCTCTACTCCCGGCACTAAGTCATCGCGATCACCGCTACTGCTTTCCGCCGCCCAATTGCGCGCGCGCACTACTTCCGCTCCCCGCGCAGTAGCTCCGAATTCTCCCTCAGCTCGAGAAAGTAAAGTACCTTCTTCTGGATAACCTCCTGCTGATTTGCGCAGGCAGACATAGTTATTCCACCCTTTTAATACGGCCACTTGGAGATTTTTCCCGAGTTTTTCCTTTATTATCTGGGCTACTAAGGGGGCGTCTTGCCGAATAATTTGCCGCTGCAAAGCGAGAGTTGCCGTAGAGATAATTACTTTTTGCCCAGTTTCTAAACTCCAATAGGCAGCTGGTATCAGATATCCAAGCGATTTGCCGGTACCGGTGCCCGCCTGCACCAGCAGATGCCCGCTGCGAGTTAAAGCACTATAAACTTCTTCTACCATCTGCGATTGCCCGCTGCGCTCTTCACCGCCTAGTTCTGCCACCGCAGCTTTTAGTAGTTCTAGGATCTGTGCACTCTCGGTATCTGGCGCATTCGCACAACTCGCGGAACTCGCACTCTCCTCAGAACTCTCGGAGCTCTTAATATCTTCTACGCCGCTCTCCGCAGCCGCATCTACCACATCCGAATCTAGTGAATTCCCATCTGGCGAAGCAGTAATATCTGCATTTAGCTCGGCAGATACTTCTACACTGGAATTTACATCCGGCGCAGGTTTCTTTTCCGGCGCAGGTTTCTTTTCCGGCGCAGGTTTCTTTTCCGGCGCAGGCATACTTTTCGGCGCGGCTTTACTTTTCACCACGGCTTTACTTTTCGGCGCAGTTTTCTTTTTCGGCGCAGATTTATTCATCGCACATCCTCAAGAGCAGAAGTCCGCGAAAAAGAAATCTCTGCTTGTTCTAAAACTCCCACCATATCTGCATGAATATAAGCCGAGATACGGGTGCCTGCCGCAGAAAATTCCTCCGCTATAACTTCCCCTTCCCGATGAATACGCGCGAGGATATCCCCCCGCTCATAAGGTATTACGACCTCTATATGCAGCTCCGGGCGAGGAAGCATCTTTTCGATAGCGCTCTCCAACTCCGCAATACCTGCCCCGCTCACCGCACTCACAAAAACAGCTTCTGGATAAGCACTGCGCAAAGTGGTGAGAGTGAGCTTATCAGCTAAATCTATCTTCGAAAATACGATTAGTTGCGGTATTTCAGAAACTCCCGGCACTTCTGCGAGTACTTCTTTTACCGCTGCTATTTGCCCACCCGGATCGCGATGCGCTGCATCTACGACGTGGAGGAGCAAATCGCTTTCTGCCACTTCCTCAAGAGTAGAACGGAATGCTTCTACCAATTGGGTAGGGAGAGAACGCACAAATCCCACCGTATCAGTGAGGGTATAAACTTGCCCCGCGGAAGTTTCACCGCGCCGCACCGTAGGATCGAGAGTAGCGAAAAGAGCATTATCTACTAAAACTTTTGCCGCCGTGAGCCTATTTAGGAGCGAGGATTTTCCGGCATTGGTATAACCCACTAAAACGACTGCCGGCACCGCCCGCCGGCGGCGCGAAACTCGCCGCGTAATCCGCGCCGGCTGCATCGCTTTTATATCTCGGCGCAACTTCGCCATGCGTTTGCGAATTCTCCGCCGATCTAGTTCAATCTTTGCTTCGCCCGGGCCACGCCCGCCAATTCCGGCTCCCCCAGCGACGCGCCCGCCAGCTTGCCGCGACATCGATTCACCCCAGCCTCGCAAACGCGGCAATAGGTACTCTAACTGCGCCAATTCTACCTGTGCTTTACCTTCTTTAGATTTGGCGTGTTGGGCAAAAATATCGAGAATTAAAGCCGTCCGGTCAATTACTTTTACTTTTATTACATCTTCTAGAGCCCGCCGTTGCGAAGGAGCTAATTCACAATCGACGATTACCGTATCCGCCGATTTTTCCGTCACGATTTCGGCCAATTCTTGGGCTTTTCCCGAACCGAAGAAAGTGGATTTATCTGGTATTTGCCGCCGTTGGATAATTCCTTCCACTACGAGTGCCCCTGCGGTTTCCGCCAAAGCAGCCAACTCCCGTAACGATTCTTCCGCCTGCGCAAAAGAGCCCGCTATCCACAGACCCGCCAGCACTACCCTTTCTAGACGCAGCTGCCGATACTCTACATCTACTTGTTCCTCGCGCGAAATATCACTTATCCGGTGCAGAGCTGCCCGGCGCTCTACTTCAAAATAATCTCCCCGCGCTTCGGCGGCTGCGGTGGCACTCTGCTGTAAAGATGCCGCCGGCAAAGTCAATTCGGCCCGATATTCTTCTGGTATTTGCTTCTCGTTAATAGCTATTACTCCACTCCTCGATATAGAAAAATTATCTCACTTTCTCTTTATTTTCGCTGAACGGCTAAGCTATTGACTGTGGTACAGCATTATTTTTCCAGTGACGCCCCCGATTTGCCGCGTACATGGCACGATATAGAAATCTGTGGGCGCAATTATCGGATCCTTAGCCAAGGTGGCGTATTTTCGCCGACGCAGCTCGATAAGGGGACCGCCGTACTTTTACGAAAATTTCCTTTCCCCCTGCTCCCCGGGGCGGCTCGGATTGTCGATTTAGGATGCGGATGGGGGCCGATAAGTCTGGCTCTAGCTGCTCACTACCCAGAAAATAAAATAACGGCCATAGATGTAAATCCGGTGGCACGCGAACTGACGAAAATAAATGCAGAAAATGCCGGATTCTCACTAGAAGTGCAGGAAGAAGAATCCGCCCGTCAACTTTTTCAAGAGCAAGAAGCAAACATCGATTTGCTGCTTTCTAATCCCCCTATCAGGATTGGAAAAACTGCTTTACATAAGTTACTAAGTGACTGGTTAGCGCTACTCTCCCCGCAGGGGCAAGCCTTTTTAGTAGTGCAGAAAAATCTCGGAGCAGATTCTTTAGCTGCTTGGTTACGGGGTAGCGGATATACGGTAGAAAAAATCGGTTCCGCAAAAGGCTACCGCGTTTTCCAAGTCGGGAAAGAATCTCTCCCTTTCTAAATAGGTGGCAGGCAATAGAAATTTAAGAGATGAATTACGCAGGAGCTACCCTTTATAGATTCTGCAATTTTTGCGCAGTGTGATCGGCCGCTTCCCGCAATTTTTCATCCGTTATTTCTCCCGAAAAATTCAGCCACTCAATGCGCTGATCGGCATGAAACCAGGTATTCTGCTTTTTAGCGAGCCGCCGGGTAGCTTGCTCCGTATTGGCGACCGCCTCCGCAAGCGGAATTTTCCCTTGCAACACCGCAATAGCCTGCATATAACCAGTAGCTTTTTGCGCGGTACTTCCGCGTAAAATTCCCGCTTCTAGCACCTGCGCAGCCTCCACCAATAGACCCTTGCTAAACATATCGGCAGTGCGCTCGGCAATACGCGCTTCTAAGACTGCTTTCTCCACGCCAATTCCCAGCAAAGAAATATCTGCATAATGGCTAGTATGCCGCGGAAACACTGGCGTATAGGATTCTCCGGTAAGCCGCACTACCTCCAAAGCCCGGATGACCCGCCGCGGATTTTGCATATCGATAGTGGCCGCCGAAACCGGATCTTTCTGCGCTAATTCCTTTGTAAGCGGAGCCAGCCCCTCCGTTTCGTATATAGATTCTAATTCAGCCCGGATTTCCACATCCGTACCAGGAAAACGCAGCTCATCAAGCAGAGCTGCCACATATAGACCTGATCCACCCACAATAAGCGGAATTTTCCCGCGCGCTTCGATAGCGGCGAGATCTGCGCGAGCATATTTTTGGTAGGCAGCTGCCGAGGCCGCTTCCGTCACTTCTAATACATCTAGCTGGTGATGTACTATATCTCCCGCTTCTTCCGGGGTAACTTTTGCCGTTCCAATATCCATGCCCTTATAAAGTTGCATAGAATCAGCCGAAATTATTTCGACTTCCGCGCTGCCCCCTAAATAGCGAGCCAGATGCAGAGAAAAATTAGTCTTGCCGCTGGCGGTGGGGCCCACTACCGCAATAATCATAAAGACCTTCTGATTTGCGGAATACCTAGGCTCACTACCTGCGGGTTATTTATTTCAGCTATCAGTTGGGCTTTTCTCCGCTCATTTTCTTCCCAAATATCTCCAGCATGGGTGCGCCGCAAACGGAACAATCCTCCCGTCAACGCCGAATCGGCCACGAGATGCGAGGGAGCCCCGTGCGTGACCTCTACTTCCACTATATCTCCTGGCCGCGGGCGCTCCGGCAGATCTGCCGGCAGTGCCACGTGCACTAACCGATTATCGCGCGCCCGCCCCGTCACTCGATTAGTTTCGGCGTCTTTCTTTCCTTCACCAGCTGCTACCAGCACTTCCACCTGCGAACCGCACAGTTTCTGATTTTCTTCGGTACTTATCCGATGCTGCAGATTAAGTAGACGCTGAAAACGCTCTTGCGCCACTTCCGGCGGAATTTGCTTTTCCATAGTCGCCGCGGGAGTACCGGGGCGCGGAGAGTAAATAAAAGTAAAAGCAGAAGAAAAACGCGCCTGCTCTACCACGTCGAGCGTAGCTTGAAAATCGGCTTCAGTTTCCCCGGGGAATCCCACAATAATATCGGTAGTGATGGCGGCCTGCGGTATATATTCCCGCACATTATCGAGAATGCGCAAGAATTTTCCGCAGCGATAAGAACGCCGCATCGCGCGCAGTACCGAATCCGATCCAGATTGCAGCGGCATATGGAGTGAAGGCATCACATTGGGAGTTTCCGCCATAGCGTGGATGACGTCATCTGAAAAAGCAGCTGGATGGGGTGAAGTAAAACGAATCCGCTCGAGGTTGTCTATATTTCCGCCCGCACGCAGCAGTTTTGCGAAAGCTCCCCGATCTCCAAAGCTCTGCCCATAAGAATTGACGTTCTGCCCGAGTAGCGTCACTTCAATGGCTCCCTGCGCTACCACCGCTTCCATTTCCTGTAAAATTTCGCCCGGCCGGCGATCTTTTTCTTTTCCGCGCAGATGCGGCACGATACAGAAAGTACAAGTGTTATTACAACCTACTGAAATAGATACCCACGCTGAATAGCTAGCTTCCCGCCGGCTGGGAAGCGTCGAAGGAAATACCTGCAAAGATTCCGCAATTTCCACTGCCGCTTCTTTATTATGGGCAGCTCTTTTCAGCAATGCCGGGAGCACATTCATATTATGGGTACCGAATACCACATCTACCCACGGAGCTTTTTCGACGATTTTTTCCCCCAGCTGCTGCGCTAAACAACCGCTGACGGCAATCTGCATATCAGGGCGCTCTCGCTTCACCTGCGCCAGCTGCCCTAGATTTCCAAAAAGCTTATTTGCCGCATTTTCCCGCACCGAACAGGTATTTATGACGACGATATCGGCTCCACCATCTCCGGCGAGACTAGCGCGTGCCGCTTTTTGCGGCACTAACTCTACCGGCACATAGCCGGCTGCATCGAGCATCCCGGCAAGACGCTCTGAATCATGTACATTCATTTGGCAGCCGAGAGTGCGAATACTATAAGTGCGAGGCAAATTTTCTTTATTCATCCCCGCCAGTTTAGTGCAGAATCCGCCTCATCTTCATGTTGAGAATATGCGATTTCTACCGCAGCATAGATGATGCTGGCCGGAAAACCTCGCCGCGCTAAAGCTCCAGAAATCCGCCGATACACAACTTCGCGCGGCAAATCTTGCATAGTAGCCATTTTGCGCTGCGCAAATTCTTGCGCAGCTGCTGCTTCATCTTCTGCGCTTATCTGCTCTAAAGCCAGCTCGGCTAGCTCGGAGCTGATCCCCTTTTTTTGCAATTCATTGCGCAGAGCCCGCCGTGAAATAGCGCGCGCCGCAAAACGCATCTGTACATATTGGCACGCAAATTTTTCATCATTCACGAGCCCCGATTCTTGGAATTTTTCTAGAGTCGATTCCTGAATATCACTAGGCACATTTCGTTTCGCCAAGGCTGCGCGTAACTGCTGCACAGAACGATCCGCCATTCCCAATTGCCGATAGACGATATTGCTGGCGTGCTTCTCCCAATCGGCGCGGCTGCGCTGCGCATCGCGCGCCGCCTGTCGCGCTTTTATTTCGGCGGGCGAAAGCCGCGGACGGCGCTTTTTTCGCACATCCGCATCTGCCGCATAATTAACCATTAGGCAAGCCCATCACCATCTACTGCTACCTCAGTACCCGGCACGCCGATTCCCATTGCCTCTTTTACTTTGGCTTCAATCTCATCAGCTATTTCCGGATTATCTACTAAAAATTGCCGCGATTTTTCTCTACCTTGCCCCAGTTGATCCCCATTGTAGGTATACCAAGATCCAGATTTAGTAACTATTTTAATTTCCGCAGCTGCATCGAGAATACCACTTTCGCGCGATATCCCCTGCCCGTAGATAATATCGAATTCTGCCTGCTTAAACGGCGGAGCCATCTTGTTTTTCACCACTTTAACTTTGGTGCGGTTTCCAATTGGCTGCGCTCCAGATTTCACGGCTTCTCCGCGGCGCACATCTAAACGTACCGATGAATAGAACTTTAAGGCTCGCCCACCGGTAGTAGTCTCCGGATTTCCGTAGAATACGCCGATTTTCTCTCGTAACTGGTTAATAAAGATAGCGGTGGTACCGGAAGCAGAAAGTGCACCCGTCAATTTACGCAAAGCCTGCGACATAAGCCGCGCCTGTAAACCAACATGCGAATCACCCATATCGCCTTCAATTTCCGCTTTCGGCACTAATGCGGCTACCGAATCGATTACTAAAATATCGAGTGCCCCGGAGCGTATGAGCATATCGGCAATTTCCAGTGCCTGCTCGCCTGTATCCGGCTGGGAAACTATCAAAGAATCAGTATCTACCCCTAAATTTCGCGCATACTCTGGATCTAAAGCATGCTCAGCATCGATAAAAGCCGCAATTCCCCCTAATTTTTGCGCACTGGCGATAGCGTGCAAGGCGACGGTAGTCTTACCCGAAGATTCTGGACCATATATCTCTACCACGCGCCCCCGCGGCAAACCGCCAATTCCTAAGGCTAAATCTAAAGCGAGTGAACCCGTGGGAATTACTGCCACGGAACGCACCGGGTGATCTCCCAGGCGCATTGCCGAACCTTTACCGAACTGCTCATCAATCCGCCCCAAAGCATAATTGAGCGCTTTTTCTTTATCCTGCATATTTTTCTCGGCCATAATGCGCCTTTCTTTTTAACCGGCTTCCGCCTCACCAATAGAACAAGTCTTATCGGAGCTCACCCTCACCGAATGACTATCCGAGTATTACGCTAGGCCCGACTTAAAGCCGAAAGATTACCCATATTTTTTCTGTGGAAAATACCGGCACTTCCGCAATACATAGCCAATCTTATACCGAACAACCGTTCGAAGGCAAAAGAAAACGCGCGGCGATTTCCCGCCGCGCGAATTCTTAACCTTGTTTTTTATGAGCATTAATTCGGTGTAAATAGAGGTATTTTTCCGGCAAATCCATCTCTTCCACTATCGCCCGCCAAACTTCCTCGGGCCGATAACCATTTTCCAATGCAGTCTGAGCTGAAGAATTACCTAACTGCGGCAGAATTAAATCACTCGCTAGAGAATCGGCACGCACTTTCGTAAAGACGCGCGCCATAACCTCCCAGAATTCACTGTAGGTCATCCCCAAGTGTTACCTCATTGCCGCCAATTCGCTCGCCACTAAAGATTCCGGCACCGAATCTGGAATCTCTACCCGAATTTGTTGAGCTCGGCGCATAGCTGGAGTGATGCGACCAGCCGCCCGATCTATCCGGTCCGCCACTACCCGCAATATTTGACTGAGTGGCACATTCAGAGCAGTGCAGATAGCGTCTAACAACTCGGAAGAAGCTTCTTTTTGCCCGCGCTCCACCTCAGAAAGATACCCTAAGGAGACCCGCGCCTGAGAAGAAACTTCCCGCAGTGTGCGCCCTTGCCGCTGCCGGTACTCACGTAGCACGTCGCCCAGTTCTTGGCGTAGCAGTACCGTTTCGCTCTTAACTTCCACCGACACTTCCGGATTTAAATGCATTTTCTTCTTCTCGCTTGTCAGTTTCATCTTCTCATCTTCTCCCTTACACTTCTTATAACGCCCACCGCAGCAAAAAACTTCCCAGCTTTTCAATTACTGCGCACCCTAAATATCTAACGCTCCCCTATTTCACCTGAAAATTCAACCAAAAAGGCCTCTAAAGCCGCCGCTACTGTTAGCTTTCTCACGGTAAGCCGGTCACCGGAAAAATTCTTTTGGAGCGCTTTTAGGCTCCACGAATCAGCGGATTCTCTACCGAGAACTTCGCGCTGCCCACTTCTCCGCGGCGCACTAGCAAAACCCAAATAAACTAAACCTACTGGTTTACCCTCTACCGGATCAGGCCCTGCTATTCCGGTGGTGGAAATAGCGAAATCTGCCTGCAGCTGCCTAGCCGCTCCGATAGCCATTTCTTTAGCTACTTGGGCATCTACTGCCCCGCGCGCGGCCAATAAATTTTTATCTACACCCAGCAAATCCGATTTCACATCCGTAGCATAGCTAACTATGCCCCCGCGAAATACTTCCGAAGCTCCCGGCACATTCACCAAGGTAGCTGCTAATAAGCCGCCGGTTAGAGATTCTGCCACCCCGAGGGTAGCCTGTTCAGCGCGGAGACGGGCTATAAGAGCGGCTGCTAATTCATCTAAGCTCTGCATTTCGCATCATTTCCCGCTCTCACTCTGCTTCATTGTGCAACCGTATTGCTTCCCGCACGTACTCATAGGCAGAAGTTAAAGCAAAGAAAAGTGCCACCCCCATTAACGCGTAGCTAATGTAGAGCATTCCATTCGCCAATGACTGCGGTAAAAACTCCGACCAAGGCAAAATTATTCCTCCTATGGCTAAGGATTGGGCGAACATCTTTATCTTTCCACCAGCTCCGGCGGCCATCACTTTAATTTTACGCATTCCCATGCGCATAGCAGTGATTCCCAATTCGCGCACGATAAATAATATCGTCACCCACCACCAGAGCATTCCATGGAAAGAGAGCAATAATAAAGCGGAAATAATCAGTACTTTATCGGCAATGGCATCGGTGAGTTTTCCGAAATTAGTAATTAGGTTATAACGCCGCGCCAAATATCCATCGAATTTATCGGTCAAAGCAGCTACGAAAAATATTGCCACTGCTATCCAACGCCGCGATACAGCGGTATCTAAAAAGGCAAAAATGAATATAGGCGCCAACACCAGGCGCAATACCGTCAACGCATTAGCGATATTGAAAAGCGGTACTTCTTTATGCGACTTTTCCACCATAGTCTAAGTCTAAGGCATGGAGCTGGCAAAGTTTAATTAGCCAGCACCGCGCGGTGTATTCTATTGCTTCTCTAGGCAGTGATCTAGCAACGCAATCGCTACAGCTAATCAATCTCGGTGCGATTAATTCCTGCGCGATTAATTCCTACCCATTTAATCTCTGCCCGTCAATTGCCAAGCATCTTCATCGCCGTCGTCGTCAACATCGAGCCGCTGAATTTCGGTTGAATCCTCTAATGGATCTCGCGCATAGCGGCTGTCTTGCTCATAGACGATTGTACGCCCCGCCGTATCTTCCCACTCCGCAGTGCTCTCCGCGCTCGGAGCAGAAGTTATATTAATAGTTTCTTCTCCCGCGGCAAAAGGCTGGGCAGCAGCTGGTTCCCGCGGCACCTCGGCATCTCCAAAATCCACCTCGGTATAGTAATCTGCCGGCGCACTTGCAGCGGCGCTATGTAAATCAGATTTTTCTCCGCGAATAAAAGCTAAAGCATCCTCTAACTGATCGGGAGCCACCAACACATCCCGCGCTTTGGAGCCTAAAGAAGGACCCACTATTTCTCTATCTTCGAGCAAATCCATCATGCGCCCCGCTTTTGCAAAACCGATACGCAATTTACGCTGCAACATCGAAGTAGAGCCAAATTGGGTGGTGATAACTATCTCGGCTGCCTGTAGAAGTGTTTCTAAATCGTCGCCAATTTCTTCTTCTACTCGCTTCTTTTCCGCTTTGGGAATTACGTCATCTCGATAGACCGGCTCCATCTGTGCCTTTACGTGCTGCACTACCGCGTTTATTTCTTCTTCACTCACCCACGCGCCTTGCACTCGAATCGGTTTACTGGCTCCCATCGGCATAAAGAGCGCATCTCCCATACCGATAAGTTTCTCCGCTCCCGACGCATCTAAAATTACCCGCGAATCAGCGAGCGAGGAGGTCATAAAAGCGAGCCGCGAAGGGATATTAGCTTTAATCAACCCGGTTACCACGTCTACTGAAGGCCGCTGCGTGGCGAGTACCAGATGAATTCCCGCCGCCCGCGCCAACTGGGTAATACGTTGAATAGACGATTCCACATCGCGTGGAGCCACCATCATTAAGTCAGCTAGCTCGTCTACCACTACCAGCAGATAGGGGTACGGTTTCAGCTTGCGCTCCCCTATTTGCTGTACTTTTCCGCCCCGCACTGCTTTATTGAAATCGTCAATATGCTTATATCCGTAGGTAGAAAGATCATCGTAGCGCTGATCCATTTCGCGCACTACCCACTCTAAAGCGTCGGCAGCTTTTTTCGGATTAGTGATAATTGGCGTCACCAAGTGGGGAATTCCCGCATAAATAGTGAGTTCTACTCGCTTTGGATCCACGAGAATCATCCGCACATCTTCTGGAGTACAGCGCATCATAATCGAAGTAATCATCGAATTAATAAAAGAAGATTTACCAGATCCGGTAGCTCCTGCCACCAATAAATGCGGCATTTTCGCCAAATTGGCTAATACGTATTGCCCGCCGACATTCTTTCCAATTCCCACTACCAGAGGATGAGTACGCTTCCGCGCAGCTGGAGAACGCAATACATCTCCTATTAAGACGGTCTCCCGATCCCGATTGGGGATTTCAATTCCAATTGCCGATTTACCGGGAATCGGAGAGAGTATCCGCACATCGGCAGAGGCCACCGCATAAGCAATATTCTTAGAAAGCTGCGTAATTCTATCTACTTTTATCCCCGGGCCTAGCTCCACTTCATACTGTGTGACGGTGGGGCCGCGCGAAAAGCCAGTGACCTGCGCATCTACCTGAAACTCCGCAAATACCTGCGTGAGCTCTTTTACCACATCCGTATTGGCTTGAGATTTTTCTACGTGCGGTTCTCCCTCCCGCAGTAAAGAGAGCGCCGGCAGGGTATAGGTGATATTAGAAGAAAGCTCCATCTGCTCTACCCGCTCCGGCAATGCTTCCGGGCGCGGCGGGCGCAACTTTTTCGCCGCGCGTTCTACTTTTTGCCTAGCGCCTTCCTTATCAGCTAATGGTTTCAACACGCGAGTATTTTCCGCCATGCCACTATCTGCGCCACTATCGCTGCCGGCAGTATCTAAATTATCTACGCCGCTATTTGCGCCGTCACTAAAATCTCCCGCCTCATCTTCTCCAGTTGACCTGCGCAATCGCCGCAAAATACCGCGCCGCGGGCGCTGTGGCTCTTCTTCTCCTTGGACAATAAGCGCAGTGGAAGCATCTTCCTCCGCTGCTCGCGCTTCGGCACGTACCGCTGCCCGCTGGCGCACCCAATCGAGAATATCCCGCACTGACGTATCCGAAGCTAAGAGGAGCGAATAGAAAATAAGGAGAAAAAGTACCGGTATAGCTCCCCATTCGGTGACTAAAGCTACTAGACTTCCTCCCACTATCCAGCCAGCTAAACCGCCGGCACTTTCTACCGAAATAAATACGGTAGTCGGGTTGGGCTGCCCACCTAGAATATGTAAAACTCCGGTGAGAGAGAAAATTAGAATTAGTAAAGCAATGAGAAAATGCCGGTTACGGCTGGCAGGGCGTTTCCGGAACAGCGTAATAGCTAAACCCACCAATAATACTGGCACTAAAACGGCGAAAAGCCCCACGCTGCCAGCCACCACATGATGTAGGCCCTCTAGGAGCAATCCAGATTTACCGAACCATTCTTTTATAGCTACTAAAACTGCCAAAGCTAGCGCTAAGAGAGCTAATCCGTCATGCGCTTTCTTATTTGCTGCGCCACTGGTGCCGCTATTTCTCCGCGCCCCGCGAGCTTTATTTTTTGCTGCTCGCGCTGGAATGCGCGCAGTATCGCCAGAATTCTGGGCCCGTTTCCTCGCCACTATTTTTCCTTAGTTTTGGTTGTTTCCTCTTTAAGAAGTGTATAAAAAAGTGCCGCCCTTGTGGGAGAAGCTTCCCCATCTTCCACCCGCCTAATAAGGCGAAAAAGGCACATTCTATGCTTCGATGACGGTCGGTATAATCATGGGCGCACGCTGCAGCGTTTTTGCTGCCCAGCTTCCAATCACTCTCCGCATTGCCTGCTGCATCCGGTAAGAATCCGCAGTTTCATTACACAGAGTATCAGCGAGGGCCTCCCGCACAGCCGGCAAGATTTCCGCAAATACGGTATCGTCTTCAGCCATGCCGCGCGCCTGAATATGCGGCCCGGTAATTATAGTACGGTTTTTGGCGTCCACCACCGCGAAAATAGCGATAAATCCTTCTTGCCCTAGCGTGCGGCGATCACGCAGCTCCGCTTCGCCGATTTCCCCTACGCTACTGCCGTCTACAAATACATATCCGCAAGGCACTCTCCCTACTAAATGTGCTTCTCCCCCGTGCAAATCTACTACGTCGCCGTCGGCACAGAGCATCACATTTTCTGTCGGTACGCCGGTGCGCACAGCTAAAGAGCCATTCGCCACCAAATGCCGCACCTCCCCATGAATCGGCATCACATTTAGTGGCTCCACGATATTGTAGGCATAGAGCAACTCACCCTGCGCACTATGGCCAGATACGTGCACCGCCGCATTGCCCTGATGCACTACTTTTGCTCCTAGTTTCATGAGCCCGTTTATAAGATGGAATACTGAATTTTCATTTCCGGGAATAAGTGAAGAAGCGAAAATTACTGTATCTCCTGGTCCAATCTTAATTTTCTTGTGGGCAGAAGCAGCTATGCGGGAAAGGACGGCGCGCGGCTCTCCTTGGGAACCGGTAGACATATAGACGCGCTGCTGCGGAGGAATATTTTCCATTTCCCCCAACTCGATTAGGGTTCCGGCCGGGATTTCTAAATAGCCGAGGTCGCTGGCGATTTTCATATTGCGCACCATAGAGCGCCCTACGAAACAGACTTTTCGCCCGTATTTAGCAGCAGCATCTAACACCTGCTGTACCCGATGTACGTGTGAGGCAAAAGAAGCCACCACTATTTGACCTTTTGCCTCCGCAAATATGCTCTCCAATACCGGCCCAATTGTGCCTTCGGAAGCGACGAAGCCGGGCACTTCAGCATTGGTGGAATCCACCATAAATAAATCTACGCCGCTTTCTCCCGCTCGCGCGAAAGCGCGTAAATCCGTAATGCGCCCATCTAAAGGCAATTGATCCATCTTAAAATCTCCGGTGATGAGAATAGAACCACCGGGAGCGCGCATAAATACTGCGAGCGCATCGGGAATCGAATGATTTACGGCAATAAATTCGCAGCTAAACTTGCCAAGTTGCTCCACGTCTCCTTCCGCTACTACCAGCGTATAGGGCTTAATACCGTGTTCAGCTAATTTTTCTTCCACTAAAGCGATTGTGAATTCCGAACCTACCAGCGGAATATCTGGGCGTAAGCGCAGTAAATAGGGTACCCCACCAATATGGTCTTCATGACCGTGGGTGAGCACCATAGCGTCTATATCGTCTAAACGATCTTCGAGATAAGAAAAATCGGGAAGGATTAAATCTACTCCCGGCTGGCGCTCTTCGGGGAAAAGCACCCCGCAATCTACTATGAGTAATCGGCCATTGCACTCGAATACCGTCATATTCCGGCCAATATCCCCCAAACCACCGAGAGGGATAATACGTATTGTGTCTTTTGCTAATTGCGGAGGTAAATCTTCAGTAACCACGTTACTATTCTGCCATGTTGGGGGCCAAATAGTTAAGCGAGAAACCCTTCTTTACGGAGCACTGCTTCTAGTTGCGCCAGTTCCTCCGGGCTAGCTCCCACGAGCGGCAAGCGCAAATTAGCTTGTGGAAGCACTCCCAGTAGGTGCAAAGCCTCTTTTGCCATTACTGCTCCCTGCCCAGTGCCCATAATGGCATCTACGATTGGCATTTGGCGCGCAAATTCTGCCCGAGCGGCCGGAAGGTCTCCCGCATCTACTGCCTGCACCAGACGACGGAGACTGCTCGCGATCAGATGCCCGGCCACAGAAACAACCCCGGAAGCTCCGTGTGCCAGCCAAGCAAAGTTTAGACCGTCATCGCCGGAATAATAAGCTAAACCGGTACGGCGCATTTTTTGGAAACCGGCTGCCACATCACCCGTAGCATCTTTCACAGCTTGAATCTGGGGATTTTCTGCTAAGCGCAGTAGCGTATCTACAGAAATTTTCACTCCCGTACGCCCCGGAATATCATAAATCATTACTGGGAGTTCGGTAGCGGCGGTGACGGCACTTATATGCTGGTAAACTCCGGCTTGCGAAGGGCGGTTATAGTAAGGCGCCACCACTAGCAAACCATCTGCCCCCGCAGCGGCTGCCCCTTGTGCAATACGTACTGCATGTGCCGTATCGTTAGATCCAGCGCCGGCCACTAACATTGCGCGCTCCCCGATGGTGTCTTTTACGGCGCGCACTAACTCATCTTTTTCTGGCTGGTGAGTCGTAGGAGATTCACCAGTAGTGCCAGAAAGCAAAATAGAATCGCAGCCTTCCGTGACTAATTTATCGGCAAGACGGCAAGCACTATCAATATCTAAAGAACCATCGGCGTGGAAAGGAGTCACCATCGCCACGCTTACGGAACCGAAAGGACGGGCAGGAATATACGTATTACTCATATCTCTATCGTAGCTGGAAATAAATAAGAAACGGAGAGGTTCGATATATCGGAAAAGTTCTGAAAGAATAAAGGGGTGAAAAGCAGTAGAGAAAGCGTGCGCCCAGCAGTCCCCGCCGATATTCCGGCTATTAGTAGACTACAGGCACAGAATATGCGGGAAAAATTAGTAGCTGAATTGGAAGCTCCTCTTTCTTTAAGTACCTCTTCCCAACTGAATGCACAGAACTTTGCACAGATTTGGAAAGAAAGTTGGGAAAATCTCGGGGCTGATGCAGGGCTCTTAGTGGCAGTGCATAAAAATGCTGCTCCATCACCCGCTGCTAGTAACGAAGCTGCAGAAGAAATAGGCGGATTTTTATCTTTCGAAGCGGTGCCTCCTGCCCAATTGGCGCAGGCTCCCACCGGGGAACGGCGCAGTTTTTTGATCTCTAATTTCGCCGTGCGCGCCGATTTAGCTGCGGCCGGGCACGAAGGGCGGCTCTTAGCGGCAGTGACTGATATTCTTCGCGCCCAAGGCGCCACCGAACTCTATATTTGGGCTTTTGCCAGCGATGAGTGGACTACTGGATTTTTAGGAAAAGCCGGATTTGCTCCCGGCGGTATCCGCAGCGCTTTCGAAATTGACGGGAAAAAAGCGGTGCAGCATCTCTGGTGGACTACTCTCCACCCCGCATCTTAAAAGACGCAGAAAGCCAAAGAGATTTTAGAAATCTAAGAATTTATCTAAACCGTAGGTGAGCCCCAGGTGATAGCCTACTTTCCGAATACCTAGGAGTATTCCCGGCATAAAAGACTCGCGCGCAAAAGAATCCTGGCGAATCACTAGCTGCTCACCCGGGTTACCGTACAGAATTTCTTCGTGGGCATAGAGCCCCCGCAGCCGGACGGCATGTACATGCACCCCCTCAATATTGGCTCCGCGCGCGCCGTAGTTATCGATTTCGGTGGCGTCTGGGCTCGGCGGCACCGCTGCTTGGGCACGTGCCTGCGCTATTTCTTGGGCAGTAGTGAGTGCGGTACCCGAAGGAGCATCTACTTTATCTGGGTGATGCAGCTCGATCACCTCTACTGATTCAAAATAAGCAGCTGCTTCCCGCGCAAAACGCATCGCAAAAACTGCCGAGAGAGAATAGTTCGGAGCGATGAGTACGCATTTTTGTACTTCTTCGGCATGAGCACGCACTCGTTCTAGCCGTTCCGGCGTCCATCCCGTAGTGCCTACCACTACATTTACTCCTGCGTCTAAAAGCGCGTGCACATTTTTATCGGTAGCTCCTGGCACCGTAAATTCTACGGCCACTTCTGCTCCCCGCAGCGAAGCAGAAGTTATTTCTTCTCCGGCATCCAGCCCTGCCACTAGTTCTAAATCAGCTGCCGCTTCTACAGCCTGTACAATTGATGATCCCATACGCCCACGGGCGCCTATTACCGCAACTTTCATACTTTAAGTCTAGCTACTTCTCGGTATCTGTGCAGATTATTGTGGAATGCGGAGCCGTGGCTAGCTGGGCGGCTAGATTTTGAATATCTGCGGAAGTAACTGCTCGAATTTTTTGCAGCTGCGCAGCGATAGAATAATTATTTCCATACAGCAGCTCTGCATACCCGAGTTGATTCTTCCGGAAGCTGTTATTTTCCATAGCAAATACCAACTGCGCTCGATATTGCCGGTAAGCCATCTCCAAAGTATCGGCGCTCACTTCTTTTTCTGCCAGCTCTTTTAGGCAGTCTTCCATCACTTGCGCCACCTGTGCGTAATTTTCCGGCGCGCAGCCAGCTTGCATACAAACAATTCCGCCTTCTTTCCACTGCATCGCCCCCGAAAAAGCGGAATACGCTAAGCCGCGCTTTTCGCGCACTTCTTGGAAAAGCAAGGAAGAATTACCGCCACCGAGAATAATGCTGAGTAAATCTAGCACCGCTTCTTCGGGGCTGTCTTGGCGCACGCCGGGCACTCCAATCACCACTGCACTTTGCAGCCCCGGATGTGCCAATACTTGGGTACTACCTGCGGTATAAGAAATATCGTAGGTGCTCCGCCGCGCAGCGGGGAGAGCGGTTTCGGCTAAATCCCAGCCATATATTTCTAGCAATCTTTGCAATGCTCGGCACAACTCGGCGTGATCTACATTCCCCGCCGCCGTAACTACTAGTTCATTTGCGCAATAATTTTGCTGATAGTGCTGCAATAAATGCACATGATCCAAGGTGCGCACTTCGGCGATAGTGCCGCCTACCGGCCGAGCTAGGGGGTGATTCCCGAGTACAGCCGGTAAAATAGCTTCACTGGCGCGCGTATTGGCGTCGTCATTTGCCGCCGCCAATTCTTCTAGAATTACTCCTCGCTCCATCTCCATTTGGGATTTATCGAGAGTGGCAGAAGTGACTAAATCTACCAGTAGTTCTAAAAGCTGCGGCATATCGCTGGCAAATACCCGCCCGTAGTAGCAGGTGTAACGGCGGGAAGTGGCCGCATTTATCTCTCCTCCGAGATAATCGGAAAGCTGGGAAATATCTAAAGCGGAACGCCGAGTGGTGCCCTTAAAAAGCAGATGCTCTAAAAAGTGGGTAGAGCCTTCTTCCCCTTCTTTTTCATCGCGCGAACCGGCCCCGATCCAGAAAGAAAGTGAAACCGAGCTGTGCCCGGGAATTTTTTCACTCAGTACCCGCACTCCACCTGGGAGTACCGATCTTTTACCAATTACGCCATTTTCTTCCCAAGTCTGGGAGGCGGTGGAATCGAGAGGGAATTCAATACACGAAAAAGCCAAAACGTTTTCCTCTAGTCGGGGAACTACTTTACTTTTGCCATCTTATATAAAAAGTGGAGCACCCGGTAATGAACCGAATGCTCCACATTTAGATTAAATGGCTAGATTATGTACCTATTCGCCAGCTTCTTCTACTTTCTTAGAACGGGTACGCCGCCGCGAGCGGTTCTGCCGATTGGAGCGGTGATGCTCGTTTTTACCGCGGTGCTCGCGGCCTTCCCGGCTATCTTCTTTTTCCGCATTTTCTTTCTCGGCAGCTAGCTGCTCTTCAGTTAGCACTGGAATTAACGAAAGCTTTCCGCGATCGTCTACTTCTTCCAGCTCTACTTCAATCTTATCTCCCACATTCAGCACATCTTCGACGGAGTCAATCCGCTTTCCACCTACCAGGCGGCGAATCTGCGAAATATGCAGCAAGCCATCTTTACCTGGAGTCAGCGAAATGAAGGCTCCGAAAGTGGTGGTCTTTACTACGGTACCGATAAAGCGCTCGCCCACTTCCGGCATCTGCGGATTGGCAATAGCATTTACCGTATCCCGCGCCGCATCTGCTGCTGCTCCGTTATCTGCACCAATATATACAGTGCCATCATCTTCAATAGTGATATCAGCTCCGGTATCTTCTTGGATTTGGTTAATCATCTTGCCTTTCGGCCCGATTACTTCTCCAATTTTATCTACCGGGATATGTACGGTGAGAATCCGCGGAGCGGTGAGCGCCATTTCTTCTACGCCGGGGATAGCTTGCTCAATCAAATCGAGAATTGCAAAGCGGGCGGCCTTGGCTTGTGCCAGAGCTTTCGCGAGCACTTCTGCCGGAATGCCGTCTAACTTGGTATCGAGCTGTAGCGCCGTGATGAACTCACGCGTACCAGCCACTTTGAAATCCATATCGCCGAGGGCGTCTTCCGCGCCCAAAATATCGGTAAGAGCTACGTAACGGCGTTCTCCGGAGATTTCTCCCGAAATAAGACCCATAGCTATGCCCGCTACTGGTGCATGCAAAGGCACACCAGCATTCAACAAGGAAATAGTAGAGGCACAGACCGAACCCATCGAAGTGGAACCATTCGATCCTAAAGCCTCCGAAACTTGCCGAATCGCATAGGGGAATTCATCCCGCCCGGGCAGTACCGGCACCAAGGCTCGCTCGGCCAACATTCCGTGGCCAATTTCCCGCCGCTTCGGAGAACCTACCCGTCCAGTTTCTCCCGTGGAATACGGAGGGAAGTTGTAATGGTGGATGTAGCGCTTTGCGGTAATCGGCGAAAGATTATCCAGCTGCTGCTCCATCTTCAGCATATTCAAAGTGGTGACGCCGAGAATCTGCGTTTCGCCCCGCTGGAAAATAGCGGATCCGTGTACCCGCGGCAATACGCCCGGTTCAGCAGTAATCGTGCGAATTTCTACCGGCGTCCGCCCATCCATCCGCACACCTTCAGTGAGTACGCGGTTGCGCATAGCTTTCTTCCAGTGATCGTTTACCGCCAAAGCTAAGGCTTGCTCCCGCTCGGGGAACTGCTCAATGAGCTCTTCGACAATAGCGTCCGTAACCTCATTCAGAGCTTCATCACGCTCATGCTTATCGACGATTCCGTAGATAGATACGAAGCGATCTCCAATACGAGATGCTACTGCTTCATGCTCTTCTTCTTCATAAGAGGGGAAGAGGGGGTATTCTACAGTTTCTTTGGCCGCTTTTTCGGCCAATTCTGCCTGCGTCAAGCAAAGAGTGCGAATAAATCCTTTCGCTACCTCTAAGCCTTCCGTCACTACTTCTTCGGTAGGAGCGACGCCACCTTTCTTTACGTTTTCTACGAGGTGTTCGCCTCCTTCCGCTTCCACCATCATAATGGCTACGTCGTCACCGACGATACGCCCGGCTACAACCATTGTGAAAGTGGCCTTTTCCAGCTCCGAGTAACGGGGGAAAGCCACCCACTGCCCTTCGATTAGCGACATCCGTACGCCACCCACTGGGCCAGAGAAAGGCAATCCAGAAAGTTGGGTAGCTAAAGAAGCAGCATTAATCGCTACTACGTCATAGGCGTCATCCGGATTAATAGTAAAGACGGTGGCAATTACCTGCACCTCATTGCGAAGACCTTTTACGAAAGCAGGACGCAGCGGCCGGTCGATTAGACGGGCGGCAAGAATTGCCTCCGTGCCCGGGCGCCCTTCCCGCCGGAAAAACGATCCGGGAATTTTACCGAGCGCATAAGCCCGCTCTTCCACATCGACGGTCAACGGGAAGAAATCAAAATTTTCTCGGGGCTGCGATGAAACGCAGGTGGTGGCCAAAATAGTGGTTTCTTCGTCCATGGTCACTAAGACGCTGCCCGCAGCCTGCTGGGCGAGTAACCCGGTTTCAAAACGAAACTTCCGGGTGCCAAATTTTCCGTTATCAATAACGGCTTCTGCAAATTTTATATCAGGACCCTGCACGGGACCTCCTTATTTCCTGTGCCTCCCCAGATACGGTCATCGATTATCATGCTCAGTTACGGCAGTGATCTTACTGCCCAACCGCTCACCACAACCGAGGACCGAACCGATTAGAGAGGACTTCTTCTTTTATTACTCTATATATACTAATCGACCCGGCATTTTGCCAGGTCGATGGATTCGTCAGCGGCGTAAGCCGAGACGGGAGATTAAAGAACGGTAACGCTCAATATCTTCATCTGCTAAATACTTCAGCAGACGCTTACGCTTACCGATTAGCAGCTGCAAACCGCGGCGGGAATGATGATCTTTCTTATGAGTGTGAAAGTGCTCCGTCAATTCCTTAATGCGCGCAGAGAGAATGGCGACCTGTACTTCCGGCGAACCGGTATCACCCTCGTGCGTAGCATACTCTTTAATAATCTGCTCTTTAACTTCTTTAGCGAGAGCCATACGATCTCCTTCATTTCTCGTTGCGCAGAGCTGAAGGCCTGTTCTCTTCAGCATCCATCCGCGGCCGGCTCTAACGGCTTTCTCAGTTTATCATGCCCACCCATATTCTCTGATGCCCACTGAGTGATATCCGGCTCACTAAGGCCGCACTGGCTAAGGCCGCACTGGGCCGCGGCGCGCAAATTACTCTACAGCGCACAAATTGCTTCTATTCACTGCGCGGTGACGACGCTAGGATCTATCCGGCCGGTATCGGGGACTCCTAGTATCTGCGCACTCTGCGCAATGTCATTATCCATCTGTGCTTGTAGCTCTGCTATTCCCGCAAAAGCCCGCATCGGCCGCAAATAAGCAATAAACTCTACTGCTATTTCTTCTCCGTAAAGATGCAGATCACCTCGGCCGAGGATATGCGCCTCTACCGTGCGATTTTCACCATGAAAATGCGGGTTACTTCCCACCGAAATAGCTGCTGGATACTTTACTTCTGCTTCCGCATCCACATTTTCTACTACCCAGCCGGCATATACTCCATCCGCGGGAATTTCCCCTAAATCATCTCCGGCTAAGTTAGCGGTAGGAAATCCGAGCAGCCGCCCGCGTTTGTTTCCGTGTTGCACTATGCCACGCACTCGGTGGGGGCGGCCCAGAATTTGGGCGGCAGCAGCTACTTTCCCATCTGCCAATAGCTCACGCACTACCGTAGATGACCAACGCGCCGTCCGCACGCCGCCGATGTCATTTACTAAATACAGCTTAAATCCGTGCTTTTCACTCAGCTTTTCCAGCAGCTGCCAATCTCCAGAATTATTTTTTCCAAAGCGCGCATCTCTCCCCACTACCACCACTTTTGCTTTTAATAAACCGCAGAGCTGGGAAGAAATAAAATCTTCTGGATCGGTGCGCGCATAATCTAAATCGTAATGCTGAATATAGACTGCATCTATTCCCGCTTTTTCCAGGAGCCGCAAACGCTCCGGAAGTGCAGTTATTAAGTGCAGAGGCCGCTCTGGATGATGCACTACTGCCGGATGCGGAGAAAAAGTCAATACCACCGCGCGCAGATTAGCTGCCCGCGCCGCCGCCACGGTCTGCGCTAAAATTTCTGCATGCCCGCGATGCACTCCATCAAATATGCCAATCGTGAGCGCAGAATGAAGATCTTTCGGCACATCCTGCGGTTTAGTCCATATTTCCATTCACTTACCACGCAGCCCTAACTGCGGTCGGCCTTCTGAAAAATCGTCGGGAACGCCAGGCGGAGTATGCTCAGTGCGAATTCCGCGCCGTTTTCCTTTTCCGCCGCACCCGCATTTACCTCCACAGCCACATTTATGCGCCGATTTTGGCGCTGGCGCTGATTCGGATTGCGCCGCCACTTCTGGCGACACCGCCGGGCGTGAATTTTCCCGCTCTTTACCACATGCACACTTTCCCATGCTTATAGTGTAAAGCGAAGTTGATTGCAGTGCTAATCGCATTTACTACTAAGGAAGAAAAATGCATTATCCAGATGGAATTATTGCCTGGTTGGGTCTCAACTGGGTCGGAGTGGCTTCTACCATCATTGCCACGGTAGCTATTTATTCACTATTCCTGCTAGTTACGCGGATTCGCGGGCCGAAAATGCTTTCCAATATCACTACTTTCGATACGGTAATGGTGCTGCTTTTCGGGAGCGTAGTTGCCCGTACTACTCTTGGCCCCGTCCCCACTTTAGCCACCGGCGTAGTAGCCCTTTTAACCTTGGTGTTGCTGCAGATAACGCTAGGAAATATTGCCAATCAACCGCGCGGCGATAAAATTCTCAACACCCAGCCCGTACTGCTAATGACGGGAGATAAAATATTGGAAAATAATATGCACGCTACCCACACTACCCACTCCGAACTCACTTCTAAACTGCGAGAAAGTGGCATACACTCCCTCGACGAAGTAGCTAGCGTAATTATGGAATCCTCCGGGAAGCTCTCCGTAATTAAAAGCGATAAGCCCTTAGCGCGGGAATTAGTAGCGGATGTGAAAGATGCTGCGCAGATACCCACACATTTTTTCCGTGATTAAAAGCCGTTTCAACTCATAAGGAACGGAAAATCTCTATCTAAAGTTACTTTTCTATCTAAAGTTATTTCTTTATCGAAAGCTAAATACTAGCTTTAGTGTAAAAGATATACTTCAACTGCGGGCGGTCGGCGGGGTAATAAATACCGTATGGAGCTGCATTTTTCCCGATTTTACCGTGCCAGTAGCCACTAATTCTTCATCATATACCGCCGCGAAATCTTGATTCTCTTTCCGGAAATCCGGTGGTAAAGAAATTCGTTGCCCATAGCTGAGTGCCGTCCGCTCCGCCGCGCTTACAGTTAATATCGGCAACATCGTCCGCAGAGTTGCTTCGGCACTTTGCACTGGTAATGGCAAGCCACGGCGCACCATCTCGCTGTATTCACTTATAGAAGCCGCTTGCGCCAATGTAAAAGTGCCTACGCGAGTGCGCTCTAAAGCCTGTAAATGTGCTCCCATTCCTAAACTAGCTCCAATATCGCGAGCTAAAGCGCGCACATAAGTGCCAGAACTGCAGCTGAGGGAAAGCTCGGCCACTAGAGTAGGAATTTCTTTTCCGGCTCGCAAAAAAATCGGCCCGGGGCGAAGCTCCCCTACCTCCAGAGCACTTATCACCACTGGGCGCGCGGGCAGCTCAATTTTTTCCCCCGCGCGCACACGTGCATAGGCTCTTTCGCCCTCCACTTTTATTGCCGAAACTGCCGAAGGACGCTGCATAATTTCTCCCCGAAACTGCGCCAACGCAGCTTGCAGAGCAGCGTTAGCGGCAGGAGCAGAATCTGGAGAATATAAAGCAGCCTGGAAAAGTGGGCTTAATCCCGGCTGTGGATCAGAAAGAATTTCTCCGGCGGCATCTTCCGTAGTAGTAGCCACTCCCAAGCACAGCTGTGCTCGATAGCTTTTATCTAAATTTGTAAAATAACGCAGTATTTTTGTGGATTTTCCAATGCCGAGAGTGAGTAATCCACTGGCTAAAGGATCCAACGTACCGGCGTGCCCAACTTTCCGCGTAGCCGCCAATCTCCGCACCGCATTTACCACATCGTGCGAGGTAGCTCCGATATCTTTAGCTACTAACAGAATGCCGGAAGGTGCAGAAATTTCTGCCCGCGGTACTTCACCCCAAGGGAGCACTGGGCGAGGCATCGAAATCTTCCTCCGGCGCCGAATCGGCGGCGTCAGTATTTAGCGGCCGTCGATAAGGATCTGCCTCTCCAGCTGGCTGAGCAGAGGCAGCCAATTTCCGCACCTGCGCATCGTGCTCCCGCGCCGCCTGCAGAGCTGCTTCTAAAGATTTTGCGGTTTCCGGCAGGGCGTCGGGCACGAACTCTAAAGTTGGCACTAGGC
Source organism: uncultured Arcanobacterium sp. (assembly GCF_947253055.1). Lineage (GTDB taxonomy): Bacteria > Actinomycetota > Actinomycetes > Actinomycetales > Actinomycetaceae > Arcanobacterium_A. Next base: position 46,080 of record NZ_CAMXYE010000001.1, read on the forward strand.
GCAAACCCAGCTGCTCCCCTACTTTTGCCCGCAGTAAACCTTTCGCAGATTCTAAGCCAGCAGCAGCCACTTCTTGCGCTTTTTCTCCTCCGTATACGGTATAGAATATGCTCGCTTGCTGTAAATCACCGGTTACTCGCACCTCGGTAATAGTCACCCGCGCGAGGCGCGGATCTTTCAACCGCCCATTTATAGAGCTAGCCACAATGCGATGTATCCGATCAGCTACCCGAGCCGCGCGCGGATTAGGCATTATTCCTCCTGCTATTTCGCTAATTGAAAAGGCCGGTTATTCACGCGGTTTTTCGCGCATTTCCCAGGTCTCAATCAAATCGCCTACCCGAATATCCTTATATCCGAGCGTGATTCCACATTCGAAGCCTTCTTTAACCTCGGTAGCATCGTCCTTTTCCCGGCGCAACGAGACTATTTCTAGTTCGGGAGCTACTACTGCTCCGTCGCGCACTAGCCGCGCCTTCGTGTGCCGCTTTATCTTGCCGCTGCGCACAATGGAACCAGCGATATTACCGAATTTACCGGATTTGAATATCTGGCGAATTTCCGCCGTACCCAGCATTACTTCTTCATAAATCGGCTTCAACTTACCCTTTAAGGCGTCTTCCACATCATTAATAGCATCGTAAATGACGGAGTAGAACTTCATCTCCACTCCCTCACGCTCTGCCATATCCTGTACTCGCTCGGCCGGGCGCACATTAAAGCCAATAATTATCGCGTTATCCACCGTAGCTAAATTGACGTCAGACTGAGTAACTGCACCTACACCGCGGTGAATTACGTTCAGCTGTACTTCATCGCCACCTACTTCAATATCGTAGAGCGAAGATTCGAGCGCCTCTACCGAGCCAGAAGAATCTCCCTTAATAATCAAGTTGAGGTTCTCTAGCTTGCCTTCTTCAATTGCCTCCGTGAGGTTCTCCAAAGAAATACGCTTCCGGCGCTTCGCCAAGGTAGTGGCGCGCCGAGCTGCTGCCCGCCGCTCGGCAATTTGCCGGGCCGTGCGATCATCATCCGCTACAATTAGTTGATCTCCGGCAGCTGGTACCGAGGTGAGCCCCAGTACCTGTACCGGACGCGAAGGCCCTGCTTCTGCTACTGGCGCTCCTTTTTCGTCTACCATAGCGCGCACACGCCCGTAGGCATCTCCTACTACAATCGGATCGCCTACCCGCAGAGTGCCATCTTGAATCAAAGCCGTAATTACCGAGCCGCGCCCTTGATCGAGCTTCGCCTCAATAGCGATTCCGCGCGCCGGCTTATTAGCATTCGCAGTAGGATTGACCAAAATATCAGAAGTAGTGACGATAGTCTCTAAGAGATCATCTATATGTAGGCGTTTCTTCGCCGAAATATCCACAAAAGGAATATCTCCGCCGTATTCTTCTGCTACTAACTCATACTCAGTGAGCTGTGCACGCACCTTCTCCGGATTGGCAGAATCCAAATCAATCTTATTTACCGCCACCACAATAGGCACTTTCGCCGCTTTCGCGTGATTAATCGCTTCGACCGTCTGAGGCATTACGCCGTCATTTGCCGCTACTACCAGTATCGCTACGTCTGTCACATCCGCACCACGGGCACGCATCTGCGTGAAGGCTTCGTGGCCCGGGGTATCAATAAAGGTAATGAAACGTTCGGTATTCTCCACCTTTACATGCGCTTGGTAGGCGCCGATGCTCTGCGTAATACCGCCAGCTTCTCCCTCTACCACATCGGCATTCCGAATGGCGTCGAGCAGCTTCGTCTTACCGTGGTCTACGTGCCCCATCACCGTCACTACCGGCGGACGCGGGCTGCGCTCGGCATCAGTTTCTTCGGCTCGTTCTGCTTCCAGATCAATATCGAAAGCCTCTAAAATCTCCCGATCTTCATCTTCCGGGCTCATGATTTTAATATCGTAGCCCAGTTCCGCTCCGAGAAGCTGGAATGTATCTTCGTCTAGAGACTGATTAGAGGTAGCCATCTCCCCCATTCGGAAAAGTACCGTCACCAAAGCTGCCGGATCTGCCTTAATCTTTTCGGCAAAATCTGCTAAGGATGCACCGCTCTGAACGCGCACTAACGTAGAGCCATCTCCTCGCGGCACTTGCACTCCAGCCAGCATCGGAGATTTCTGCTCTTCAAAATCATTGCGTGGAGCTCGCTTCGAACGCCGCTTCCCACCTTGATTACCGAAAGCTCCGGCAGTAGATCCACCGCGCGCTTTTCCACCGGATCGCACATGGCCACCCCGGCGCGAATTGCCAAAACGGTTCGCACCGCGCTCGCCCCGGCCTCCCCGGCCTTGGTTATCGCGTGCTTCTTCCTGCGCTGGGAACATACCCGGAATCGCTGGCGCTGATTTCGGCTTATAAGGCCGCTCAGATTTCCCTCTACTACGAGTATCTTCTGCCGCATGCGCACCACCCATTCCTTGTTGAGCGGCGAAAGGTGAATTACCCGGGCGCGGCTTACCCCGACTCCGCATTCCTTGCTGAGCAGCGAAAGGCGAATTACCTGGGCGCGGACCGGCCTTTTTCCGTGCTTGCGGCCGCGGTGGAGCTGCCTCCCGCGCGGCTTTCGCACTGCGATGCGCCTCTCCCGGAGTTACCGACACTGCACTGGAGTGCGACGTTGGCTTCTTCTCTGGTGCTGCGGGCACACTCGGCGCCGCTTCTGACTTCTCTACCGGTGCTTTCTTAGCCTGCTTCGGCACTGGACCCGGTTTTTTAGTTGTTTTACTCGCTTTAGCTTTCTGCGGCGCTTTTTCCGTCACTGCTTCTGCAGCAGGAGCTGGTGCTTTATCTTCTGCACTAGCCGCACTACTCTTCTTCGCAGCAGTGGTTTTCTCTGCTGCCTTTTTCTTCGCCCCGGCTGCCTTAGTTTCTTTTTTCGCCGGCTCTGGCTTGGCATCAGGTAATAACTCCGGATGCTGCTTATAATATTCACGCGCTCGGCGTACTACCGGCGCTTCAATGCTAGACGAAGCGGACTTTACGAATTCACCGTTCTCCGTCAGAGTCTTTAATAAATCCCGGCTGGGAATACCTAACTCTTTAGCTAGTTCATGGACGCGGACCTTGGCCACTTTTCTCCTTCGTTACGGTCCGCGCACCAAGGCGTCAGACCTCTCTTATCTGGCAGCTCATCGCTGGGTACTCATCGGGTGCCCATCGGCTCTCTACCCGCTTTCATATCGTTGTTATCTGACTTAAAGTCGGCAAAATGCCTACTGCAGACGGGGAAACTACTCATATACCGGGATATTGTATAGGGGCATACTTCCCCCGCGCACTCCGCCTAGTTTACCGGAAAATTTGCCATTTCCGTATCTATTAGCTACTTTTCGCAGGTGAATACTCTCACTACCACAACCGCGCGCCCGCCGAATTATTCTGGGTCTTCTGCCTGATATGGGTTATCGGATTCTTTCCAAATATCGATAGACCAACCAGTTAATTTAGCTGCCAAACGCACATTTTGGGCCTCTTTACCAATAGCGAGAGAAGCCTGATCATCGGGTACGATGGCTAAAGCTTGGCGCATATCCGGATTTAGGATATCTACCCGCACTACCCGCGCGGGCGAAAGTGCAGCTGCAATAAAGGTAGCTGGATCATCATCGTATTCTACGACGTCAATCTTTTCTCCATGTAGTTCTTGGGTGACGGCACGCACCCGCTGCGCATTGTGCCCAATTGCCGAGCCTTTGGCTGCCACTTTCTCATCTGCCGACCAGACGGCAACCTTCGAACGATGCCCTGCTTCGCGAGCTAAAGCCACTATTTCTACCGTCCCGTCCGCTATTTCCGGCACTTCGGTGGCGAAAAGCTCCCGCACGAAATCCGGATGCGAACGCGAAAGTCGAATCGAAGCACCGTTCGGACCGACGGAAATATCTAGTACGAGAGCCCGAATCAGATCCCCATGCCCGTAGTGCTCAGTAGGCACCTGCTCTTCTGCCCGCAAAATTCCGCGGTTTTCTCCCAGCTGGACGAATAAATCGCGCGATTCCGGATTTTGCCCCGACACGCTCTCCACGACTCCGGATACTATTTTCCCCTCTTTGCCGTGAAAAGCTCCGAGAATGCGCGCACTCTCGGCATCGCGCAGCCGCTGCGTAATCACGGAACGAGCAGTAGCGGTGGCGATTCTCCCAAAATCTTTCGGCGTATCGTCAAATTCACCGATTATTTCGTTATTTTCATCCCGCTCTGGAGCTATTACCGTCACCTGTCCAGTATTACGGTCCAGGTTAATACGAGCTCCTTTTACCGCTCCCGGCACACGGTTATAAGCATGCAGGAGCGCCTCCTCGATAGTTTTTATTAACACTTCGAGATCAATGCCGAGCTCCGTCTCTACAATGCGCAGCTCGTTCATCGAGATATCCATAATTCCTCCTGCCCTAGTCAAGCTGACGTAATTCTACTACGACTCGGGCCCTTTTTACTTCCGCGAGGGAAATCTCCCGCGGCTCCCCGCTCCGTATACGATGTTTTTCTTTCGTTTCCGGCACCACCACCAGGGAAAATTCTTCTACTTTTTGTAGACGGGCAGTGAATTCTTCGCCATCTTGCAGCACAAAGGCAATCAGGTGGCCACTAGCGCGCACATAGTGGCGCCGCTGCGTGAGGAGACGCTCTACTCCCGGAGTGCTCACTTCCAGCGTATAGGGGCCGGAGATGGGGTCTTTTTTATCTAGTTGGGCAGAAATACTGCGCGTGAGTTCGTCTAGTTGCATAGAATCCACTCCGCCGGTGCCGCTTTCTAAATCTACTATCACCTGCAAAGTAGTATATTTTCCCGCCCGCTTCAGCACTATATCTTCTAGATACAGCCCGGCCGCAGCTACTAGCGGTTGAAGCAGCTCTGTCAGTTCTGTATGAAGATTTTTACTCTTATCTGCCATACTATTAAGAGTACCGAAGTAGGAAAAAGTGTCATAGCCGGAGCAAAAATTACTTTACCATCGGCTAACTGAGGAGCATTAATGCCGAATAATCTGCGCAGTTGGTTAAAAAAGCAGTGGGTGTTTATTATCTCGCTCCTCAGCTCTGTAGCTCTATTCGGAATTTTTATGTACTCCATTGGGCTACACAGCGAACATCCGGATCTAACTCCCCCAGAACCTTCCGCTGGCGAAATACAAAGGCAAAAAACTGCTCTGAGTGCACATCTGATTAGTGAAATTGCCGAACAGTATCCGCAGTTAAGTGCTCTAGAGGCCGCCGGGCAAGCCTGGGAAAAAGCTTGGGGTGGCGTATGGGTGCCGTGGCCGGAAGGCGCGCCCGCAGACTATCAAAATCCAGAGCTCTCGCTCACCCCGGCCGCCACTGATATTCCCGCCTTGCAAAACGAATTGTTGAATTTCGCTAATTTATCTATACAGGCTAGCTCCAGCCGCACTGCCCGCCAATTAGGAATTTCCACTAGTGCTAAAGCTCGCTACTATATAGCTCTGCTCGCTAAAGAAAACGGAAATAATGGCAAAACTGCGGCAGATATAGCTCCCGGTAGTTTAAAAGAACTCGGTAAAGCAGTTTCCGGATCAGAGGAGCTGAATCGTTTAGAAACGCTCCGGCAACAGCTGCAAAATACCACCGCGGAATTAGCTTTTTCCGAACGGGAAAATCGGCTCCAGCTCCTAGACTCGCTAAATGCACTCATCGACGGCGCCTTGGCAAATAAAGTAACAGATACCCGGCCGGTAATGGTAGATCCAGAGATGAAAGTGGCAGATTTAGGGGCGGCACTCTGCGGAGAATTACTCACGCTTGGAGAACGCAGCGAAGCCCCCGCGCGCGAAACTGCCGCCGAAGTATTAGCGCAGATATTACAGGTGTTTCCGAATGACTCAGCTTTTCCCGGCTGGCAGCCTGCCAAGTGATTCTGCTTCCGCGCGCAATTGCTCTGCAAATTAGCTCTGCAGCTCGGCACAGAGATGATCACAAATCTCGGTATAAGCCACATTCTGGCTTTCGCCGCTCTGGCGAATACGCAGTTCTACTTCTCCTTGCGCCAGGCCGCGCCCGACTACTATTCCATAAGGAATACCGAGCAACTCAAAATCGTTAAATTTCACTCCCGCCGATACTTTCGTGCGGTCGTCATAAATTACTTCGAGACCGCGCGCGCTGAGCTCTGTAGCAATTTTTTCTGCCGCCGCTGCGACTTCCGGATTTTTCCCGGCTGCAATGATATATACAGCAGCTGGAGCGATTTCTGCCGGCCAAATCAAACCTTTTTCGTCGTGATTCTGCTCTGCAAGTGCCGCTAAAACGCGTGAAACGCCGATTCCGTAAGAACCCATAGTGACTACTGCCGGTTTGCCGTCTTTATCTAGCACCGTCAGATCTAAAGATTCTGAATACTTCCGCCCGAGCTGGAAGATATGGCCAATCTCGATGCCGCGTTCGATACTGAGCGGGCCACTTCCATCTGGAGCAGCGTCTCCTTCTTCTACGACTACTGCTTCTACCGTAGCGTCAGCAGTGAAATCTCTTCCGTATACGGTGTAGAAAAGGTGCTTCTCGTGGGCGTTTCCACCGCTTATCCAAGCTGATCCTGGCGCAATATGTGCATCGAGGAAGTAACGCACGGAGCCTACCGGTTGGCCATTTTCATCTTGCTGCCGCGCCGGCGAATTCGGACCCAATACTTCCGGGCCAATATAGCCGGGCACGAGCTCGGGGTGCTTTTCTAGATCTTCTGCACTCGCCATCTCCAGCTCTAGCGGAGCCATATTGGCTTCTAAGCGCTTAATATCTACTTCTCGATCTCCGGGGACTCCCACCACTATCACTTCGCGCTCCCCATCGGGATGAATAGCTACCAAAGCCACATTCTTGAGCGTATCGGCTGCTTCCCAGGGGCGGTCCGAGCGCGGGCAGTTTTTGTTCGCCACTTCCACCAAGGCTTCGATAGTCATCGCCTCTGGAGTATCTATTAAAATTTGCGCCGGCACCTGCGAAAAATCGCAAGCAGGAAGTTCGGGAGTGGTCACAGCTTCCGTATTGGCTGCGTATCCGCCGGGCGAAGAAACGAAAGTATCTTCACCGATAGCGCAGGGGAAGAGAAATTCTTCGGAACGCGATCCGCCCATAGCTCCAGAAGTGGCAGAGCAGATTACGAAAGGCAATCCGAGGCGAGTGAAAATCTTCTGATAGGCTGCCCGCATTAGCTCATAGGCATGAGCCAAGCCGGCGTCCTCGACGTCGAAAGAATAGGCGTCTTTCATTAAGAATTCCCGGGTGCGAATCAATCCCGCCCGCGGGCGGGCCTCGTCGCGATATTTAGTTTGAATCTGATAAAGAATTACTGGTAAATCACGGTAAGAAGAGTACATATCTTTTACCGCGAGGGTGAACATCTCTTCGTGCGTGGGTGCTAATAAATAGTCATTTTGGCGTCTATCTTGCAGACGGAAAAGATTCGCTCCGTATTCTTCCCAGCGATTAGTTTTTTCGTAGGGCTCCCGCGGAAGCAAAGCCGGCAGCAGCAATTCTTGCGCGCCCGCGGCGTCCATCTCTTCCCGCACTACTTGCTCTACTTTCCGCAGTACTTTCAATCCCAGCGGCAGCCAGCTATAGATACCGGGAGATACCCGGCGCACATATCCAGCGCGCACGAGTAATTTATGCGAAGCTACCTCCGCATCAGCTGGATCTTCGCGAAGCGTTTTCAAAAAAAATTCAGACATTCTTTGCACGCTCACAGTTTAGCGTGCTACCGCAAAATTCGCTTCTTTCTCCGATGTGAATACTGCGATATAAGATACGGATCGTAAAACCTCGCCAGAAATTAAAAGTAGTGGCGGCAGATATTAACGAGTGTGAGCAGATGTCAACGAGTATGAACGGATATCAACGAAGAGAAGTAGCGCTACAACTTTTTAGCGACGCGGCGCAGCAGTAATAATTTCGGCGTGCGCCTCGGGAGCAGCTTGTAGCCCCAGTTCTTCTGCCACCACTCCGGCACGGCGAATAAGAGTTTCCACTATTTCGGATTCGGGCACCGTCTCCACAACTTTTCCACGCACAAAAATCTGACCTTTACCGTTTCCAGAAGCTACCCCCAGATCGGCTTCTCGAGCTTCGCCAGGGCCGTTCACCACACACCCCATCACCGCTACCCGCAGCGGGTATTTAATATCTTTTAGCCCCTCTTGGACTCGGTTAGCTAAGGTGTAGACGTCTACTTGCGCGCGCCCACAGGAGGGGCAGGAAACTATTTCCAGTTCTTTTTCCCTCAGATTCAAAGAACGCAGTATCTGCTCTCCCACTTTTATTTCTTCTACGGGCGGCGCCGAGAGAGAAACACGAATCGTATCGCCAATTCCTTGTGATAGAAGTGCTCCGAAAGCGACAGCAGATTTCACAGTCCCCTGGAAAGAGGGGCCCGCCTCCGTCACGCCCAGATGTAAAGGCCAATCCCCTGCTTCGGAAAGGAGCTCGTAGGCTCTCACCATAACTACTGGATCGTGGTGCTTAACTGAAATAGCAAAATCGTAGAAACCCGCATCTTCAAAAAGGCGCGCTTCACTTACTGCCGATTCCACTAGAGCTTCCGGAGTGGCTTTCCCGTATTTCTTCAGTAACGCCGGATGCAGCGATCCCGCATTGATACCGATACGCATAGCGGTGCCGTTCGCATTGGCAGCGGCCGCTATTTCGGGAATTCGATCGTCGAATTTCTTAATATTTCCGGGATTTACCCGCACGCCACAGCCGGCATCGATGGCCGCAAATACGTAGCGCGGTTGAAAGTGAATATCTGCGATTACCGGAATAGTGGATTTTTCCACTAGAGTGGCCAAGGCCTCGGCGTCTTTATCGGTGGGGCAAGCTACGCGCACAATATCGCAACCAGCTGCCGTGAGCTCCGCGATTTGCTGCAAAGTGGCACCGATATTGTGCGTCTTAGTATTAGTCATAGACTGCACACTTATCGGGGCATCTCCCCCTACTTCTACCCCGCCTACAGAAATTTTCCGGGTCTTTTTTCGCTCTGCCAGCACCGGAGCTGGTGCTTTTACCTCTGGCATTCCCAAATTAATCGGTGTACTCACGCTTCTATTATTCCACTCTCGTATAAAAACTCCACTTACGCAGATTTATCTGCCCTTTTCCTGCTTTATATAGTGCCAAGCGCGCTGGCGGGCCCAATCTTCACTGTGCAGTACTTCCGCCAAAGAAAGCGCGGGGGGAGCAGAAAAATCTGTTAAAACTTTTTCCACGATTTCGGTAATAGCCAAATAAGCAAGCCGCTCACTCAAAAATGCATCTACGCATTCCTCATTAGCCGCATTTAAAACGGCAGGGTGGAGGGGCGATGCTGCTAGTGCCGCCCGCGCTAAATCCAAAGCGGGGAAAGTCTCGGAATCTACCGGCGCAAAGGTCCACTGAGTAGCCTTATCCCACTGGCAAGGGGCAGCGGCAGCCACTAAACGTTCTGGCCAGAAAAGCCCCAAGGCGATAGGGAGGCGCATATCCGGAGGGGAAGCTTGAGCAATCGTAGCTCCGTCTTGAAATTCCACCATGGAATGTACCACTGACTGTGGATGTACCACCGGCACAATATCTTGCGGCGGGATTGCAAAAAGATGGGCGGCTTCTATGAGTTCTAAAGCCTTATTCATCAATGTAGAGGAGTTGATGGTCACCACTGCGCCCATATTCCAAGTCGGATGGGCCAGAGCCTGCTCCGGCGTGACTTCGGCCAGCTCAGAGCGTTTTTTCCCACGGAAAGGCCCTCCCGAAGCAGTGAGAATTAACCGCGTTACTTCCGAAGTGCCGTCTACCTCTGGAGAAACCAGCCCTTTACGGTGCCGGCCAGCACTTAAACATTGCGCTATCGCCGAATGCTCCGAATCCACCGGAACTATCTGCCCGGGGCGCTGCAGTGCCTCAGCTACTAATTTTCCTCCCGCTACCAGCGATTCCTTATTAGCGAGCGCCAGAGTAGCTCCACTGTGTAAAGCCGCTAAAGTGGGGCCGAGCCCCCGCGAACCAGTAATACCATTTAGCACCACTGCCTGCGGAGAAGCTAGGGTGAGGAGATCTTCCATAGCTAGCGGGCCCGTAAAAATTTCCGGCAATTTCTGCCCGCCACTGCAACTCTTATATTCACTTATAAAATCTTCCCGCTGCGCCGCATCGGCAATTCCCACGGCGGAGACGGAAAATTGAGCTGCCTGCGCGGCCAATAATTTTATATGCCCGCCGCCGGCTCCCAGCGCTTTTACTTGGAAACAATCCCTATGTGCAGCAATTACTTCTAAAGCTTGCCGGCCAATAGAGCCAGTGGAGCCGAGTAGAATTACCGGCCGCATTTACTCTACCGCCATGAGCACATGGATTACGCGGTCTAAATAGACATCTACGACGCTTTCATCATAGGCATTATTCTTTCGAGCTGGCCGAAATACTGCTTTGCGCACTTCTTCCGATTTTAGCTGCGCTTTTCCGTCAAAATAGCTCGCAATCAGATCCAGTAATTTATCTACATCCGTCTTCAGATATCCTTTGCCAGAGGCATCGCGAAAACGTACCCCCGCCGGGCGCAACATCCGCGGATAAAGCGTAGTAGCCTGGGCGTAAATTTTTTCCAGCCACGCAGATTCTCCCTCGTCGAGCATTACCCGCGCGCGCTTACGCTGCAGAAAAGCTCCTTCGAGACGGTCAAGAGCCGCATCCACTTTATCGGGACGATATCCGCCGCGCACCCACCGAAAAGCCACATCACGGACGTTGCTTTCGTCGAATACCGGATTCTCTCCCGCCTTATCTTGATCTGAATCTACTGGATCATCAGCGGAAGTATCAGCATCTTTCCAAGCTGCATAGGCAATTTTTGCAGCAGAAAAGAAGCTATCTACATCTTTCACATGGTATCCGAAGCGAAAACGCCCTACTTTTTCAAAAGTCTCATTCATTCTTGCACGGCCCAGCTCTCTACACTAAATAAAACTACTGCCAATATCTTAACTTTCCTTATGGAGAATACTATACAAGTTTTCCGGTGCTTCTCGGTGTTGCGCAATGCGGGAGTCTACTGCTTGTTGCGCCCGTGCCGCTTTGCGCGCTATATGCGCCGGATCTACTATTTCTGCTGCTAACTGCCCACATGCTCCATCAATATCGGAACCACGCGTATCCCGAATTGTGGTGGATATCCCTGCCTGGCGCAGCGTATTTACAAATACTTTCTGCGCGGCCGGCGTGGAAGCTGTCCAAATGCTGCCCGGAGTAGGGTTGAGCGGAATCGGATTTATATGCGCCCAACCTTTACCCCGTTTATTTAACTCATGTGCAAGTAGCTCCGCTCGCCATTTGTGATCGTTCATATCTTTTATAAGTGCGTACTCTATCGATACCCGCCGCCCCGTTTTCCGAAAATAGGCGCGCGCCGCATCAAGTAGTTCTCCTACTTTGTAGTGGCTATTAATCGGAATTAGATCGTCGCGCAGTTCATCATCAGGAGCGTGCAAAGAAATAGCCAGGGTGACGGGGAGATTTTCTTGGGCAAGCCGCTCAATGCCGGGCACTATTCCCACGGTAGAAAGAGTGATATTACGAGCGGAAATTCCAAAGCCAGCCGGCGGCGGCTCTATTAATCTATGCAGAGCCTGGATTACTGATTTGTAATTGGAAAGTGGCTCTCCCATCCCCATAAAAACCACATTGGAGATACGTTCCGGCGCTCCGAGAGCCCCGGAGCGAGCTATATTCATATTTAAACGCAGCTGCTCCACTATTTCGGCGGTGGAAAGATTTCGCATTAAACCGCCTTGCCCGGTGGCACAAAATGGGCAAGCCATGCCGCAGCCCGCCTGCGAAGATATACAGAGCGTAGAGCGATTTGGATACTTCATCAATACTGATTCCACTACCGCTCCGTCAAAAAGTTGCCAGAGAGTTTTTTGCGTTTTCCCTGCGTCTGCTTGCAAAGTGCGCAAAGGGTGCAATAGCGGAGGGAAAAACTGCTGCACCATTTCTGCGCGCTGGCCGGCCGGCAAATCTGGCATCTTTTCTGCGTCTACACAGGCATGTTGGAAATAGTGGGTGGAGAGCTGGGAGGCGCGAAAAGCGGAATAGCCGCAGCCACTAGCGGCATCTTTGCGCGCTGCCATATCTAAATCAGCTAGGTGTAGAGGTGGTTTACCACTCCGCCGCGCCGTAAAGCTGAGAGCTGGGCGCGGTCCTTTTTCTACCTTTGGGCGTACCTGCCGAGAATTCTCCATTCTTATCACTCCCCCTCTCCAATTGGTATATAAAGCCAATTATCGGCTGCCAATATTAGTGCTATATAAATGTATTAGAGCTATATAAAGATGTTAGTGCTACATAAAGGTATTAATGCTGCATAAAAAAGAAAAGGCAATAGAATACCGGCGCACAGAAGAGCAGTGAATCTAAGCGGTCTAGCATACCGCCGTGCCCCGGAAAAATAGTGCCCATATCTTTAATTCCTAAATCGCGCTTTAGAGCCGATTCCGCGAAATCTCCCATGGTGGCCAAAGGCGGAGTGAGGAGGGCGAATACCCATACCCAACTCCAGCTTTTCCCGAGTAATAAGAATATACCGAGGAACGCCGCCAACAGGCACAACAGCAAAGACCCCAGCAATCCTTCCCAAGATTTTTTCGGAGAGATGCGCGGAAGAATCGGATGTTTACCGATGATAATTCCCAGCAGCCAACCGCCAGTATCACTGGCTACAGTAAGTAAAATAGCAGCCACAATCAGATGCGAGCCACCTGGTAAATCCAACATACTCAAGAGGAAGCAGCCCGCTAGTCCAATCCAGCCCAGCATAAATACTCCGGCAGCTGTACCCCGTAAATTGCCGTTTTTCCTTATCAAAGCAATTGCGAGCAATAAGCCTGCTCCCAATAAGTAGCTGATTAACGCCGGTACTATCCCCCAATAGGCGGTGAGGAATAGCATGAGAAGTTGCATAGGCAGTAAGGCTAGTAACGGAATGTGCACATTCCGAGTGAGGAAGGCGCCGGCCGCTTCCCAGAGAGCTATAGAAAGGAATACAACTCCCACCACGATGAAGCCATCTATCCAGAAAAAGAGCGTAAGCCCGAAAAGGCTCAACAAAATAACTGCCGTAGTGATGGCAGCGGGCAGATTGCGCCCCGCGCGCGAAGTCGAAGCTACCGGCGGTGCCGGCGGGCGCGGGCGCAACCGGTCATAAGCAGAGTGGAAAACTTGGGAAATAGATGTTTTCGCCATAGTCTTAAAGCTGTCACAGCTCCATTAACTCATCAGTTTTTCCAGCTAATAATTCGTCTATTAAATCTGTATATTTTTTCGTAAGCGTTTCGAGCTCTTTTTCTTTCCGCTCTACTGCGTCTTCTCCTTCATCGCCGTCTTTCTTCATCCGGTCTAGCTCTTCTTTAGCTTTCCGGCGAATACCGCGAATAGAGATTCGCCCTTCTTCCGCCTTTGTTTTCGCGATTTTCACATAATCACGCCGGCGCTCTTCGGTGAGCACTGGGATATTAATGCGCAGCACTTGCCCATCATCTGTGGGGTTTACTCCTAAATCAGATTCCGAAATGGCTTTTTCAATATCTTTCATAGCTGAACGGTCGTAGGGAGTAATTAAAACACTCCGCGCTTCTGGCACCGACACGGTGGCCAGTTGCTGCAGTGGAGTAGGAACCCCGTAGTAATCAACTAACAGAGAAGTAAACATCTCTGAGTTGGCCCGCCCCGAGCGAATTTTAGAAAATTCGTTGCGCGCTGCTTCCACCGCTTTCTCCATTTTTTCTTCGGCTTCCCGCATTACTTCGTCAATCATAGTTCTTCCTCATTCTTAGCTTTATTACTTACCAAAGTACCAATTTTTTCCCCACGGAGTGCGCGCGTCACGTTCCCGGGTTCACTCATCCCAAATACCCGCATCTTCATACCGTTATCCTGGCAAAGCGAAAATGCTGCGGCATCTACTACGCGCAAACCTTGCCGTATTGCATCTTCATAGGTAAGTGTATCAAGCTTCTTGGCATCCGGATGCTGGCGTGGATCGGCCGTATAAACGCCGTCTACCCCGTTCTTCCCCACCAGTAGTTCATCGCACCGCAGTTCTAGAGCGCGCTGCGCCGAAACCGTATCGGTAGAGAAGAAAGGCATTCCAGCGCCCGCTCCAAATATCACTACCCGACCTTTTTCTAGATGCCGAATAGCCCGCAAGGGAATATAGGCTTCGGCTACTTGTGCCATCGTAATGGCAGTTTGCACTCGGGTGGGGACGCCGGCGTGCTCAAGAAAATCTTGTAAAGCTACTGCATTTATTACCGTACCGAGCATTCCCATATAGTCCGCTCGGGATCTATCCATTCCGTTTTCTTGTAGCTCTGCACCGCGGAAAAAATTTCCGCCTCCCACTACTACTCCAACTTCTATGCCTTCGTGTACGGCCGCCGCTATTTCACTGCTGATCCGTTCGAGTACTTTCGTATCTAATCCGACTTCCCCTCCCCCGAAAACTTCTCCGGAGAGTTTCAATAAAACTCGGCGCCGGTGCGGGGAATTTTTATCACTCGGTACGTTCTCAGCAGTCATTCATATTCCTTTCTTTAGCACTCTCTCAAATAATACCTTATGCCACCCGCACTGATAAGGAAAAACAGGGAAGAAATAGGCGATATTTCGCAAAAGGTAGCGTTATATAAAGAGCTCCGGAGCTGGCAAAAGTTCGCTCTCCCGCATCAAAATTCACTACCTTGCACATCACTGCCCCGCACCGAAATTCACTACCTCACACCAAATTCCGGATTTCGAAGCGCTCCCCCAAAAGTTTTCGTGATTTATCTCTTGTTGAGTGCCATCACAATTCTTCTTTTCCCTCCACCACGCTTTGCGTATTCGTCTTAGAATCCAAGTACAGGTGTTAGGTATTTACATACGAAAATACCGAAAAGAAAACGAGATATTTTATTTGCTTGGGCACTAGTGCTGAGGGTTACATGGCGAGAGAAGAAATTACGGGGTACCAGATATCTACTACTAATCCGCGGGAAATTCGGATTCCTGGCTCGGAGCGTATCTTCGACCGCAATAAAATCCTGCTGGTGATTTTGGTGCCGCTGCTCATGACGCTTATGCAGATTTCTTCTGTAAATAATATCTTGCCCACTATGCAGAGCGCTCTTTCTGCCAGCACTTCTCAACTACAATGGGTACTTTCCGGCTACGCACTTTCCCTCGGTATTACGCTGGTGCCAGCCGGCAGAATTGGCGATTTATTTGGCCGCTCTTCTACCTACATAGTAGGGCTAATTATCTTCACTTTCGCTTCGCTCCTCGTCGGGCTCTCCACCACGCCATTGCAATTAAATGTGCTGCGTTTCGTGCAGGGATTCGGCTCCGGAGTACTCTCTCCTCAAACTACCGGTTTAATTCAACAGTATTTTGCCGGCCGCGCCCGTGCGAAGGCTTTTGCTTTGTTCGGGCTGGTGATAGCAATGTCGGTGGCAATTGGGCCGCTTTTTTCCGGCTGGCTAGTCAGCTTTTTTGGTGAATCGCTGGGGTGGCGTCTCTCCTTTATTCTGAATGCACCTATTGGCGTAATCGGAATAATTTTTGGCCTGCTCTGGCTCCCTTTCGGCACGGAAAGAAATCATTTTCAAAAAGAAAAACGCGGGATAAAACGAAGGAAAGAACGCGGCGAAAAACGCCGAAACCGCTCCGCTCGCCCCAAGATAGATTTAGATCCGCTCGGAATGCTGCTGCTCAGCTTGGCTGTACTGAGCATTATGCTGCCGTTTATGGTAAAAGCTGGGCCGGAAAAATGGTTAATCGTGCTGGGTGGATTCGCTCTTATGGCTCTGTGGGTGGTCTGGGAAAACTGGTATAAAAAGTGCGGGCGCACTCCGATGGTGGATTTAGATCTTTTTCGCATCCCCACTTTTAGCTACGCTATGGGAATCTCCGTCTTTCAGTTCCTGGGCACTACCTCCATTTTCGTAATATTTGCGGTATTCCTGCAAGGTATAGGGGCCTCCGCATTGACAGTCGGCATGGTGACTTTCCCCAATGCGGTTTGCTCCGGCATAGGTGCACTGTGGGCAGGTAAATATGCCTATGATCACGGCCGCGGCATTCAAGTAGCCGCCCTCTCCCTCATCATCCTGGGGATACTCGGAATCATCGGAACCACTTGGGCAGTGCAGAGCGGAATTTCTTACTGGTGGCTGGCCGTGCCGCTGTGCCTACTAGGATTCGGTACCGGCTGTATGGGGTCAGCCAACCAAACTCAAGCTATGCTAGATGTACCACCGGCGCACGGAGGTACCGCGGGCGGAGTAATGCAGACTGGGCAGCGTCTCGCTACCGCAATCGGAAATGCCATAATCACTGCCGTATTTTTTGCCTTAGCGGGAGCCGGAAAGAGATCGGCTTTACCGGAGCTCTATCGCGGTATCACGGCCGCTTACTTAGTGGTAGCAGCGATGGTGACGGCGGGGTTAATTCTGGCAATTATATTTTGGCACAAAGGCCGCGTGAAGCAGAAGTAGACGCAGATATAGAATCAGGAACTATCAGAATAGAGACAGAGATACAGGGCGCATATCTAGATATAAAAGCAGGTAATTATAAGATACGGCGGCGCCGGAACCGTGACTAGGTATAAGAGATGCGGGTGGAATTTTCCAATTCCACCCGCATCTGCAATATCGCTAA
>NZ_CAMXYE010000002.1 GCF_947253055.1 uncultured Arcanobacterium sp.
GGACTCCTTAAAGTAGGTGGACACAACCAAGCTGCTTACCACCCCGGCGGGGCAGCAGAGCCACTAGCGGCTCCTCGCGCTTCTGCGCTACACAGCTATATTCTATTATCCTACTAAATAGAAAAAATTGGTATCTCTAGCGGTCTTTTGCGCAGTAATGTTCTAGTTCCCACACTCTGCGCCCACCTAGTTGCTTATTTTGCTGCAGCCGCGCGCTCCCTAGTTCGCAACCTAGTGCTCCCTATTCTGCTATTAATATCGCATGTAAAAACTGGGCAGCGTAATCCATTATTTCTTCATTTTCAAAAAGGTGCGGCTCCGCATCTAATTCGCGCACCTCGGGGAGCGGCACTAGCACTACCCGCACTGCCGTCTTCACTATTGCCTTAGGGTAGAGCCGCTTTAAACGTGCCTGGCGAAAATCACTTAAGACTATGGGCGCGAAGCGCAAATTATTGCCGCGCAAGGCAATTTCTTCCACTCCGGCTTCTTTCGCTAATTCGCGCAGCTCCACCAAGGAAAAAAGCCGCTGCACTGCCAATGGCAATGCTCCGTATCGATCCTCTAGCTCTTCGCGCACATTTTCGCGCGCTGCAGCACTATCCGTATGGGCAATTTTGCTATAGATTTCCAGCCGCAATCGCTCCGCCGCTACCCAGCTTTCCGGCACATAGGCTTCTACCGGCAGCTCGATTCGAATATCGCGCTCCACCGCCGCCGCTTTTTTCTGCCCAGTAAGTTGCGCTACTGCTTCGGAAACTAAACGAATATAGAGATCGAAACCGACGCCGGCAATATGCCCCGACTGCTGACCTCCCAATAAATTGCCCGCACCCCGAATCTCTAAATCTTTTAGCGCTACCTGGAATCCGGCGCCTAGTTCCGTATGGGTGGCAATAGTGCGCAATCTTTCTAAAGAAGTCTCCGTCAGAGAGGTATCCGGCGGATAGAGGAAATAAGCATAAGCTCTTTCTCTTCCTCTTCCCACGCGCCCCCGCAGCTGATGCAACTGCGAAAGCCCAAATTTATGAGCGTTTTCTACGATGAGAGTATTGGCATTGGAGATATCTAAACCTGTTTCCACAATAGTGGTGCACACCAGCACGTCAATTTCTTTGTACCAAAACTTTTGAATCACTTCTTCCAGCTGATACTCGCTCATTTTCCCGTGTGCCACTCCGATACGCGCCTCGGGAATCAGCTCCGCCAATTTACTCGCCGTCTTATTAATACTCTGCACCCGGTTGTGAATATAGAACACTTGCCCCGAACGCAGTAGCTCCCGCCGAATCGCTGCTTTTATTTGCTTAAAATCTTGCACTCCCACATAAGTCAAAATGGGATGGCGCTCTTCCGGTGGGGTGGCCAAAGTAGACATTTGCCGAATTCCAGTGACGGCCATTTCCAAAGTGCGCGGAATCGGAGTGGCTGACATTGCCAAGACGTCTACCGCCGGATAGAGCTGCTGCAGGGTCTCTTTATGCTCTACCCCGAAACGCTGCTCTTCGTCAATAATCACCAATCCCAAATCCTTAAAACGCACATCTCCCGTAAGTAACTTATGGGTACCTATCACCACATCTACTTTTCCACTGTGCAGACCAGCCTTTATTTCGGCACTTTCTTTTTCACTTTGAAAACGTGAAAGGGCTTCTACGTGCAAGGGGAATCCCGCATAGCGCTCCCGGAAAGTTTCTAAATGCTGCTGCACCAACAGAGTGGTGGGCACCAATATAGCCACCTGTTTACCGTCTTGTACGGCTTTAAAAGCAGCGCGCACAGCAATTTCCGTCTTGCCGTACCCCACATCTCCAGATATGAGCCTATCCATCGGCTCAAGAGATTCCATATCTCGCTTTACTTCTTCAATCGCCTGCAACTGATCGGGAGTTTCTACGAATTCAAAGGCCTCTTCTAGTTCTTGCTGCCAAGGAGTATCGGGGCTGAAAGCGTAGCCACGCGTGGCACGCCGCTGCGCATAAAGGCGAATCAACTCTTTAGCTATTTCTCGCACGGCCGCTTTCGCGCGCGCCTTCGTCTTCTTCCAATCCGTGCCGCCCATTTTACTGAGCTTGGGCTTTTCCCCACCGGTATACTTACTCACCAAATCCAGCTGATTAGTGGGAACCCACAGTTGATCGCGCGGCCCACCTCGCGTAGAAGCAGCGTATTCCAACACCACATATTCTCGCAAAGGTCCGTCACCGCCGATTGCCCGCTTCACTAATTTTTGGAATTGTCCGACGCCGTGATACTCATGCACCACATAATCTCCCGGATGCAGGGTGAGCGGATCTACCGATTTTTTCCGCCGCGCCGGCAGAGCCCGCCGGCCAGTTTTTCTATCGCGGAAGCGGGAAATTAAATCATCCCCCGTGATAAGGGCAAAACGATTCGTTTCCGCCACCCAGCCGGTGTGCCCGGGAGCCAGCACGATATGTACTATTCCGGGAGTTATTTCTCCTAAATCTTTTTCTAGGCGCGCCGGAATCTCTGCTTCGGCCAGCTGCTCGAATAGCCGCTTCCCCAGACCTTTGCTCTCTACACTCAGCACTATCTGCCACTGCGCGCGCGTTTTTTCTCGTAATTCTTGAAAAGCAGCCTCCACTTTTCCCGAAAAATTCTTTACTTCGCGCAGTGCCAATTGATTGAGAGCCGCTCCCGCGAGCCCTCCTAGCTCCCACCACGCCAAGTGACGCTGCTGTGCCAACTCCTCTACTTTTTCTAAAGTCCAAAAAGAGGCGTTATCTACCTCTATAGGGAGTTCTCCGCCGGCAGCTGCCGCCGCCCACGCAGCAGTCAAAAATTCCGCTGTGGTATCTAGAAGTGACTGCGCGTGTCCCGCCGTGCGCTCTGGCTCTAGCACTAAAATCCGGCTGTCCGCTGGCAGCTCTGCTACTACGGAAATTAATTTATCCGTGAGCACCGCCAGCAGTGATTCCATCCCTTCGACGGCGATTCCCGAGGCGATTTTATCTAGCATATCTACCGCACCCGGCAATTTTTCCATTGCCTGTGCCGCACGCGAGCGCACCTCGTCGGTAAGTAAAATTTCTCGGCAGGGCGGGGCATATAGCTCTGCTACTTGCTCTAAAGAACGCTGATCACTTACGGAAAAGCTCCTAATATCTTCTACTTCGTCGCCAAAAAAATCTATTCGCAGCGGATGTGCTTCCGCCGGCGGAAAGATATCGATAATACCACCGCGAACGGCGAATTGCCCGCGCTCTTCCACCATATCTACATGTGTATAAGCCGCATTCACTAGATCTTCCTGCAGCTGGCCTAAATCGCAGTGATCGCCAATTTTTAGCCGCAGCGGGTGCATCTGCCCCAGCCCCGCCGCAATCGGCTGCAACAGCGCCCGCACCGGCATAATCAATACGCGCAGCGGCGGAAATTCTTCGGGATGGGCCAGCCGGCGCAATAGGCGCAAACGGCGCGCCACCGTATCGGCGCGCGGAGAGAGCCGCTCGTGGGGGAGTGTCTCCCAAGCTGGAAAAATATCGATTGCCGCCGGAGGTAAATAGGCACTTAGAGCGGTCTTCAATTCTTCTGCTTCATACTCAGCTGGAGTAATTACTACCTGTAAGGGAGGCTCGGCGCTAGTTTCGGCGTTAGGCTCGGCGCTAGTTTCGGCGTTAGGCTCGGCGCTATTTTCAGCAGTGTTTTCAGCGGCCGCCAGTTTAGCTATTACTGCCGGAAAGGCACCCCGCGGCATACCTATTTGCGCCGGAGCAGCTGCCGCATTTTCTAAAAGTTCAGCCGGCGCTAAGAATTGTAAAAGCGGAGTTAAAATCATTTGCCACTCTCTGCCAATTTGCTCTTCTCTGCCGATTTTTATCTGCTCGAACTGCCTATATCTTACTAACTAGCGAGCAAGTTGCTATTTTATTAACTGCGCCAGCCACTATTATCTCACTGCGCGGTATGGAGGCGCAGCTGCGCCGCCTCTAAACCAGCGCGAAATACATCTTCCACTGCATCTGCAGCCTCAGAAATAAGCAAATCTAGCTCTGCTTGCTCCGCGCGAGAGAATTTTCCTAATACGTAATCTGCCGGATCCTGGCGCCCGGGCGGGCGACCGATTCCAAAGCGCAGCCGCATATAGTTTTTTTCTCCCAGCGACTGCGTAATCGATTTCAGACCATTATGACCGCCGCTGCCACCGCCTCGTTTTAAGCGCAGCCGCCCGAAAGCCAGATCTAAATCGTCGTGAATCACCAACAAATTTTCCGACTTTTCCGAAAAATAGCTGAGCAAAGATTTTACCGGCCCGCCCGATATGTTCATAAAAGAAGTAGTGACGGCGTAGAGCACTGGCACTCCTGCGCAGCCGGGCGCGGCTCCTAAACGCACCGAAGCATTCCGGGTAGAAGTGGGGCGCTGCAGGGTGAGATTCGCGCCGGCGCGGCGCACTAATTCTTCAATCACCATGTGCCCGATATTGTGCCGCGTGAGTTCGTATTGCTCACCTGGATTCCCCAGGCCTACTGCGATATACACCTACACCTCTTTTTGCCTATTTTCTTTTCGCTATTTCAACTTTGGGGGTCAATCTTCCGATTAACCCCCAAAGTTAAATTTTTCAGTTTCTCTTACTCTGCAGCTTCTTCTGCTGCTGGTTCTTCCGCCGCTTCTTCAGTAGCTTCTTCTGCAGCGGGCAACTCTTCCGCAGCCGGTACAGCAATAGTCACTACCGTAGTATCGGGATCTTCCATCGCTTCCACATTGGCGGGGAATTCCACATCGGCGAGGCGGATGACGGTGCCATCTTCGGCTCCCTCCACATTGATGGTAATAGCTTCGGGAATAGCCGTGGCCGGAGCCATTAGCAATACATTCAGTAAATCCACCGTAGCGATAGCAGCGCCAAAAGGCTCTCCCTCTACCACTACCGGAACTTCCACTTCCACCTTCTGATCTGCCTTTACGCGCAGCAAATCGATGTGCTCAATAATGCGCGAAAGTGGGTTACGCTGAATATCTTTCACCAGCGCCAACTGCTCTTTACCATCTAATTCAATTTTAATTAGCGCATTTGCATTGCCCCGCACTTCGAGGAAAATATCATGCGCATCAAAATGAATATGCGCGGGGGCTTCACCAAATCCGTATACTACAGCCGGGGTACGCCCGGCGGCACGCAAGCGGCGCGAAGCACCTTTGCCAAATTCAGTGCGAGTGCTTGCACAAACTACGTCTGCCATTTTTGCTCCTTCATAGTACTTTACAGACGCCTCACTGCGGAGGCCTGATCTTATGAGAAGGGCAGACCCGCCGCGTCGATCACGGAAAGCTATTTCGCTATCCCTCGCCGAGGCAGTAAAAATTCTACGGCTCCTCACGCCAAAAAGAAAGCGCGCCGGAAAAGCTCACATTTCTACGTAGTTTCTATGCGCCCAACGCCCAGCGCCCAGCGTCAAATATGTCTCCCGCGTCAAATCAAACTGCCAGCAGCTCACCCTAGAAAGCGCCGTCAAAAAGGGAAGTGACGGAACCGTCGTTAAAGACTTCTTTTATTGCATTGGCCAGCACCGGAGCGATGCGCAAAATAGTTAGCTGGGCAAAGCGCTTATCTACTCCAATAGGTAAAGTATCGGTGACTATCACTTCGCGCACTCCACATTCGGCAAGCCGGCGCGAAGCTGGATGAGAAAGTACCCCGTGCGTAGCCGCTACGATTACATCTTTCGCCCCTGCTGCTAGGACTACCCCCACAGCTCCTTCAATTGTGCCGGCAGTATCGATTAAATCGTCTACTATTACCGCGGTACGCCCATTCACATCGCCCACTACTCGATTGGCGACTGCTTGGTTGGGGCGCGAAATATCTCGAGTCTTGTGCACAAAGGCCAAAGGCACTCCGCCGAGCCGCTTCCCCCACTGCTCAGCCACCTTTATGCGCCCAGCATCCGGAGATACGATTACCGCATTTTTAATATCTATCCGCGTGCGCACATATTCCACCAAGGTAGGCATCGCCCAAAGGTGATCCACCGGACCGTCGAAGAAGCCCTGCGTCTGTGCTGCGTGCAAATCTACCGACATAATCCGATTCGCACCTGCCGTCTTAAAGAGATTAGCCATAAGGCGCGCCGATATTGGTTCCCGCCCTTTATGCTTTTTATCTTGCCGAGCATAGGGATAGGAGGGAAGCACCACGGTAATTCGCTTTGCAGAAGCGCGCTTGGCGGCGTCCACCATAATAAGCGCCTCCACAATCCACTTATTCACCGGATCGGTTATCGACTGCATAATAAAGACGTCAGTACCGCGTACCGATTCATCGAAACGCACATAAATTTCGGAATTTGCAAAATCATAAGTGGTGACGGGAAGCAGGTCTATTCCTAATTCTTGCGCCACCTGTGCTGCCAATTCTGGATGAGCTCGCCCGGTAGCCAATACCAGATGCTTTCTACCGTTGGTATGCAATCCCGTCATAGCGCGTATTACTCCTCGTTCTGATGTTACGAATCAGTAAGCCGCACTCAGAGCGGCCTACTCCAGCCTACTCTGTTTGTCCTTTTATTATTGGCCTTTTCGAAGATAAGACCGTAAAAGGATTTACCTGGGTGTGCGGGGGAACTTCTACCGTATCCGCTACGGTGTAGGGAAGGTGGCAATAAGCTCCCACTTGCACATTACGCAAATCGCTACTCGGCCCTAACCGGCTAAACTCTGCCACTTGCGTATTTCCACGTAAAATCGTATTTGGTTCAATGCGTACATCAGGCGCTAGCTGCACCTGCACATCTATCCAAGTAGAAAGCGGATCTACTATCGATACTCCCGAGCGCATCCACTTATCGAGAATGCGCGCATTTTTCTCTTTCCGTAAACCAGCTAGCTGCACTAAATCGTTTACACCTTCGGCCTGCACTGAATCGGCCAATACATAGGAGCCGACGCCACACCCACTCGCAGCTGCCCGCGCTACCACATCCGTCAAGTACATTTCTCCTTGCGCATTATCAGTACCTAAAGTAGCTAGCGCCTCTCGCAGGAATGCAGCGTCAAATACATATGTAGAAGTAGCTATCTCGCAGATTTCTTTCTGCTCCACCGTGGCATCTTTTTCCTCGACGATGCCCACTATTTCTCCCGCTTCCCGCAGAATTCGCCCGTAACCGTGCGGATTTTCTACCACGGTAGAGAGCACCGTGACGGCTTTCCCGTTGTGCGCAGCGAGCAACTCCGCCAAGGCTTCGGTGCTGAACATCGGCGAATCACCCGCCAGAATTAGCACTGGCCCCTGTAAATCTGCGGCCAATGCTTGCATACCACACCAGGCAGCGCGCCCCGTACCTTTTACGGCATCTTGCTCTGCAATTATTCCCTGCGGAGCAATTTCCGCTATATGAGCAGCTACTTTTTCTTTTTCGTGGCGCACCACAAATACGCAAAAATCTGGATTTAAGCCGGCCACTGCCGCATATGCATGCCCAAGCAAACTCCGCCCACACATCTCTAGCAGCACTTTTGGAGTTTGAGATTTAATGCGGGTACCTTTGCCGGCAGCTAATATAATTGCTGCGCTAAGCGAATTTTCTGCTGCCACAACCCCTCCTGTAAAGCTGCTCGGCGGCTTCGCTCCGCCACTAGGACTCGAACCTAGACTGAGGGTTCCAAAGACCCGCGTGCTGCCATTACACCATGGCGGAATACTCTAGACATTCTGCCATCTCGGTTGGCGCATTGCCAATTAAATATTTATTTTTCGTAAATATGTGGGGTGAATCGCCCTATCTGAACTGCTGTGAGCCCTCCCACTCTCCGCTTATATTTTTCTCCCCCCCCTTATCCGTTAAAGTGGATGATGACTAGTGCACGCTAACTGTAGAAAGGCAGAAAATGGATACTGCCAATACGCTTACCGTAAATGATTTACATAAATCTTTCGGAAAAGTACAGGCCCTAAAAGGAATGAGTTTTACCGCCCAGAGCGGAGAATTATTTGGCTTCGTAGGAGCAAACGGAGCAGGAAAAACCACCACTATGCGCATCATCTTGGGCGTACTACAAGCCGATAGCGGCACCGCTTGCTTAGGTGGAAAAGAAATTACTTTTTCCCAGCGGCAAAATTTTGGCTACATGCCAGAAGAACGCGGGCTCTATCCCCGCATGAAAGTAGGCGAGCAAATTACCTATCTCGCACTCTTGCACGGACTCGATAAAAAAGCTGCCACTGCTGCCGCTCACTATTGGCTAGAGCGGCTCGGAGTGGCGGGGCGCTGGAACGACCAGGTGCAAGCGCTCTCTTTAGGTAATCAGCAGCGGGTACAACTAGCTGCCGCGCTCACACACGATCCACAAATTTTAGTGCTCGACGAGCCTTTTTCCGGCCTAGACCCACTAGCAGTGATGGAAATGACGCGAGTGCTGAAGGAGAAAGCCGCCGGCGGAGCTACCGTAATTTTTTCTTCCCACCAGCTAGATTTAGTGGAGCGGATTTGCGACCGAGTAGGAATTTGCACGGCTGGAAAGATAGTAGCCTCCGGCACGGTCGAAGAACTCCGCAGTGGGGAAAAGGCAATTTACGATATTGCTGTCAGCGATCCCGCGGCGCTAACTGCCGCCCTGCCGGGGCACGGAATAACCGAAGTGGCACAGCTTTCCGATGGGATACTACGCGTCACTCTTCCCGCCGCGATAACTGACCAAGAACTTCTCCACCTTTCCTTAGAGGCGGGTGCAGTACACAGTTTCGCTCCACACCGCCAACATCTCAATGAGCTATTTGCCAATGTGGTGCCGGAAAATAATCCCGCCCCCGCCGCTGGAGCGCAGCCGAATCAAAAATCTTCGTTTTTCCGCCGCTTAAGGAGAAAGTAATGCTTATCCATATTATTAAACGCGAATATATGATGCTGGTGCGCTCAAAAGCGCAAATCATCGGCACGCTTTTCTTAATCGTCCTCTTTTTAGCTGCGGGAGTAGTCGGAAAAATTCTCCTCAACTCCGCCGCCGCAGAAGCAGAAGCAGGAGCAGATTCTCCGCACGCAGTGATTGGGATAGCTCCGGAAATGCAAGAATATCAAGCTGCTTTCACCGCCGATGCAGTGTTCGCAGCGCAGATTCTCCCCAATGGCACCGCCCCCGCCACTTGGCTTAAGGAAGAAATAAAGCAAGCTGAAGGATCAGTCTTTGCGCTCGGGGGCACTCCGGAAAGCCCCCGCGTTTACCAGTATGAAAATGGTAGTAAAGATGAATACTTGGTGGAGCAGATTAAACAGCGCCTCTCCGGCACGCAGATTTCCCAACTCTCTCTAGATACCGCTGCTCAGGAACGCCTTTTCGCCAATGCTAATCCAGCTATAGAGATAGTAACGAATAGCGATGATACCAAGGCCAAAGACGACCCCGTGGGATATATAAGATTAATTGGTGTGACTATTCTGCTCCTTATGAGCATAATTACTGGCCTTAGCACTATTGCCAATGGAGTCGTAGAAGAAAAACAATCCCGCATAGTGGAGATTCTCCTCAGCACTATCCCGCCACGGCGTCTATTGCTCGGAAAGATACTGGGAATCGGCAGCTTCGTGCTCACGCAGATACTTCTCTACGCGCTGACTATTTTAGTGTCCTTAAAAATTGCGGGAATGCTGGGGATGGTACCGATTGGCTCCATACTTTTCTCCCTCTTCCTCTGGTCAACCATTGGCTTCTTAGTATTCACCTCTTTAAGTGGAGGACTGGCAGCCACCGTATCCCGCCAGGAAGATCTCCCCGCCGTCGTCAGCCCGCTTACTTTCAGCGCCATAATTCCTTTCTACGTCGGAATGTTTTTGGTACCCGCGCGTCCAGAGTGGATAGTGACGAAGCTTCTCTCCTATATCCCTGGTTTCTCATCTTTCTTAATTCCCGCCCGGCAAGCCTACGGAGGAATTAACACTTGGGAAATTACCTTGGCCGCTGGACTAGGAATTATTTCTATTCCGCTCTTAGCATCTCTCGCTGGCAAAATCTATGAACGCTCGATTCTGCACACCGGAAAACGCGTAAAAATTACCGAAGTTTTACGAGCTTCCTAAGTTTTAACTCCCTAAGCCTTCCGAGCTTCCTGAGCTTTACGAGCTTCCTAAGCTCCGCTAACTTCCTCTGCCCAGCTAGCCGCCGTTAGCCAAGCTTCTTCTTGCTCCGCTAACTCGGTTTCTACTTGCGCAATTTGCCGCCCAATCTCGGCCAATTCTGCATATTCTCCCGCGAGCGCCAACTGCGTCTGCCGTTCCCCTAGTTGCGTTTTCTCCTGCTGCAGCTTCTGCATTTTCCGCTCCGCCCGCGCCATCGCTTTGCGAGCCCGGCGTTCCTGCTCAGAGCTTGTGATCTGCTCACTAGTATTATCTGCCGCCGCAGCTTTATTCTCTCCGGATATCTTATGCTCCTCAGCTGCAGATTTAGCGGTCAGCAAATTTTCTGCCGCCACCTGTTCGGCTCGCAACTGCAGATATTGATCTACCCCGCCGGATAAATCGCGCACCGCTCCGTCAATCACCGCTATCTGCCTATCCGTCACTCGTTCTAAAAGATACCTATCGTGCGATACCACTACCAGCGTGCCCGGCCAAGAATCAAGTAAATCCTCTACCGCCGTTAGCGTATCAGTATCTAAATCGTTGGTGGGTTCGTCGAGCAGCAACACATTCGGCTCTCGCATAAGTAAACGCAGCAGCTGGAGACGGCGGCGCTCCCCACCGGAAAGTTCCGCCACCGGCGTCCAAGCTCGTTCCCGGGTAAATCCCAACATATCGAGAAGCTGGCTAGCTTTTAGCTCCCGTTTCCCCACCCGCACCACGCGCGCCACTTCTTCTACAGCAGGAAGCACTCTTTTCTGCTCTACCTCTGCTAGCTCGCACGTATGCTGAGAAAGGGTAGCTAAAGCTACCGTCTGCCCGATTTTCACTTTTCCCTGCTGTGGCTGCAAGGTGCCATTCATCAACCCGAGCAGCGAAGACTTACCGGCACCGTTTTTCCCTAAAATTCCGATGCGCTCTCCCGGCTTTAGCCGCAAAGTCACATCAGAGAGCACTTTTTGTGCAGATTCTGGCCAGGAAAAATCTACCGCCAGCAGGTCAATGACATCTTTACCCAACCGCGCCGTAGCCATTTTCGCCAATTCGAGGCTATCGCGCGGAGGAGGTTCTTCGGCGATTAACTCATTAGCAGCTTCCACCCGAAAGCGCGGCTTAGCAGTACGCGCCGGCACACCTCGGCGCAACCATGCCAATTCTTTGCGCAATAAATTACGCCGTTTTTCTTCCTGCACTCTTTCAATCCGCGCTCGCTCTGCACGCTGCAGAATATAGGCTGCATATCCCCCTTCATACTCGGCTACGGTGCCCGCTTGCGGATTTAAGCCACCCACGCCGTCATTTCCGGGAATCACCTCCCAGATGCGGCTACAAACTGCATCTAAGAACCATCTATCGTGTGTAATAACTACGAGAGCGCCCTTATGCGGCGGAAATTCTTGCTGCAGATAGTGGGCGAGAAAAGTGACGCCTTCGATATCTAAATGATTAGTCGGCTCATCGAGCACCAATACTTCCGCGGGTTTCACTAAGGTAGCCGCTAAATCCACCCGGCGGCGCTGGCCACCGGAAAGAGTGCTAATAGGGCGCTCCAAATCCACATCCGCCAGCAATCCCTGATGTAGGCGGCGAATACGCGGGTCAGATGCCCATTCGTAGACCTCTTTTCCAGGATGAATCACGCTCCCGGCCAGCTCCGTATCTGCTAAATTATCTTGCTGGTGCAAATAGGAAATTCGCGTAGCGCCCGCGCGGGTGACGCGGCCGCTATCCGCACGCAATTCGCCAGTAAGCATTTTTACCAAGGTGGATTTCCCGCCGCCATTCGGCCCCACCACCCCAATGTGGTCGCCATCTTGAAGGGAAAGATTGACGCCAGCCAGAATAGGGCGAGATCCCAGCGTGATAGCGAGATTATCCAGATCGAGAAGATGTGCCAAAGGGGCCTCTTATTTTTCTACTCGGCGAATATGGGCGCCGGCTACTGGCCCAATAGCTGCAAGAGCGGTACGAGAAGGGAACTTTTCCTGCATTTCTTGCGCAAGAGATTCTGCCGCTTCCGCGGCGCAGAAAATCGCAATCGTGGGGCCGGAGCCAGAGAGAATAGTTTTACCAGGAAATTCTGCTAATTCTGCGCAGATATCTGCAATATCCGCGCGGAGCGCCGCCGCCGGAGCTGCTAAATCGTTCACCATCTCTTGCGCTATAACGGAAAGATTGCTGCCGGTGAGCGCCTGGCAAAGTTGAGTGGTAGCAGGAGGATCTCCTGCCGCTGGGAACATCTCATCGAAACAGTGAAACACTTCGGGGGTGGAAAGCCCAGTAGCAGAAGTGAGAAATACCCAGCCATGCAAAGCTCCCGGATTAATAGATACGAGCTGCTCCCCGCGGGAAGTACCCCGCGCGATTCCTCCTAGCAAAGCAAAAGGCACATCTGAGCCTAATTCTCCAGCTAATTCCGCTAAACGGGAATCTGATAGCTCTAAATCCCAAAGCGTATTTAATGCTAAAAGTGCGGCGGCGGCATCTGCCGAACCGCCCGCCATTCCCCCGGCCACGGGAATACGCTTATGTACTTTTATATGAGCTCCCTGCTGAGTATTAGTTACTTTTTGCAGCAGATGTGCCGCTTTTATTACTAAATTGCTCTCATCTACTGGGAGATTCTCCCCCAGGCCGCTGATTTCTAGGCGTAAATCTGGAGCGAGATCCGCCTGTAAATCGTCAAAGATATCTACTGCTTCAAAGACAGTATCGAGATCGTGGTATCCATCTGGGCGGCGCGCACCTACGCGCAGTGCCAGATTTACTTTTGCCGGGGCAGAAACAAACACAGATTTCACGCCCCTATTTTATCGGGAAAGTGCCACTTTACAACTGCGCAGTGCAGCAAAGTGATTATCATACGACCCAGCACTATACGGCCTAGCATTTAATTATTGCAAAATACACCAGCTGATTACGCCGGGAGGTGGCAGTTAAATAGCTATTATTTGCATAAGTCTAGAGTGTTTACTTAATATCAAGGGCTTAATAGCTGGGTACGTTTTTGTGTACACAATTCTTATGTTTACATATCGAATAGGTCTGCATGCCTGCCCGTATCGATAAGAGTGAGAGTGAGAATATCGTCTTCTATTAGATAAATAAGCAACCAGTCCGGTTTAATGTGACACTCATGAAAACCGTTGAATTTTCCTTTTAGAATGTGGTCTCTGTATTTAGAATCAAGCGCAATACCCTGTCTTAGGTTATCTACCACTTCATCTAAAAGAGAAAGGTCAATTCCCCATTTAGCCATACGCTTATAGCTTTTCTTATAAGCGTTCGTAAACTTAACTTTATACATTAATCAGACAAAAGCGCTTTTTTTAACTCTTCCATAGAAGAATACGATGGCGTACTAGAATCTCTAGAAATTCTTCTAGCTTCTTCCATTGCGTCTAAAGTTTTTTGATTAAACTGTGGGACTTCTACTTTAAAAGGAAGACCTCGGTGCAGGATGCATTGGCGTAAGAACATATTCACGGCACTTGACATATCGATGCCGAGTTCGTTAAAGAGTTTATTTACTTCGGTTTTGACGTTGGCGTCTATACGAATTTGCGTAGGACTTGTTGCCATATATTAGCTCCCTTCAAGACGATTATGGTACAAATGGTATACGTTGTCAATCAAAATAACCAGACAACCCCTCATCGTGAGATGCGGCAGCCAGAGCAGCAAAATCCGCTATTTGCAGTTTTTCCCCGCGCCAGCGTGGGTCTAAACCCGCCGCGCGAATAATAGTTTCTGCCCGCGCAGCCGATCCAGCCCATGGCGTCAATGCAGCGCGGAGAGTTTTCCGCCGCTGGGAAAATGCCGCCTCTATAATGGCAAAAATTTCGGCTCGATCCCCGGGCAACGGCTCACTATGCCGCTGAAAATGCACCAAGAGCGAATCCACATTAGGGACTGGCCAGAATACTTGCCGGGAAATTTTACTTCCACGGCACATTGTGCCATACCAGGCAGATTTCACTGAAGGTACCCCATAGATACGCGAACCCGGTTGCGCCGTCAATCTTTCTGCCACTTCTGCCTGCACCATTACCGTGGCAGCTTGGAGAGAAGGGATATTTTCCAGAAGCGTGAGCAAAATCGGCACTGCTAAGTTATAAGGTAAATTTGCTACTAATTTCTGGGGAAAGAATACCTTTGCTGTACTAGCCGGCGGGCGCGGTAAATCAGTAGCTGCAGCTATTTCCAGCGCGTCTGCCTGCACTATTCCAAATCGCTGCACCGCGGCGGGCTGAAATTCTTGAACCGTGCGCGGCAGTTCCTGCGCGAGCGCTGCATCTATTTCTACTGCCGCTACCTGAGCTCCCGCCTCTAAGAGCGCCAAAGTCAAAGAACCGAGCCCGGGGCCGATTTCGAGAATCTTCTCTCCGGGCTGCACCGCGGCTTCGCGCACTATTTTCTGCACAGTAGTAGCAGAGTGCACAAAATTTTGCCCGCGCGCTTTGCTGGGATGAATTTGCAGCCGCTGCGCTATTTCCCGTATTTGCACTGGCCCTAATAAGCTACTCTTCTTATTTTCCACGTTTATATACTACCCGGGCGAGAAAAATTTTCCCCGCCAGCTGAGGAGCTGCTGGCGGGGAAATAGTTAGTGCAGCAGAGCGTACCAGGCTCTGTAGCGAAGATATCTAGCAATATTTAGTGCTATTTAGCGATATTTAGCGATATCCAGCCTCTTCTGCACTCTTACCCAAGCGGGCCGCAATTAGGTCTTGATCTTCTGGAGTGGCCAAATCGCGTACCCAAGCTTGGTAAGTCGGGGTATCGGAGTAAATTTCCTGCCGGAGAGGATTGCGCTTCAGCTTCACAATCCGGTACACATGGGAAATTATGAGCGCCATATTGGCGGCGAAGGAAAGTATCGCCACGATTAACATAGCGGTGGGGTTATGCGCACTTCTATGAGCGAACATCGAGGTGTGCATAAATGCGGGGAAGGTAAGCACTACTGCCGACCAGAAGGTGAGCGTATAAGCGCGATACTGAATCCATGCTCCGCGGCCAAGCTTCATAAAGGCGGGGATGGTACAAGCCAGTAGCAGCGCTACGCCGGAGTACCAAGCCCGATCAGCTAGGCAGTTGTATACATAGGAGAAGTTCCACAGGTCGTAGGCGATAATCCACCAAATTGTGAGGTCGCCCCAGACAATGGCTTTGCTTTTATCTTTCGCCACGAATATACCCATCCAACCGGCGATTGCCAGTAGATTCGCTATTCCGGCAATACCGTTGAGGATATTCCACGGCCCACCCCAAGTGACCATGCCTTGGGAGGGGTCTACTCCATGAATGAAGTAGCACTGGAAATCGCGCACCACTGCTTCGGCAATATTTACTGCCAATAGCAGCGGCGGTATGCAGAGGTACCAGCGCATCCGGCGGAGCTTTCCAAAATACTGCAAAGCTACCAGTGAGAGGCTGCCGATGAGAGCAGAGTACTGCTTCGCAATGGGGAACCAACCCGCCGAGTTAGTGCCGGCGGTCGAGTGTGGCCACCAGAAAATAGTCAATCCCACCGGAATAACTATGAAGACCATAATTGCCACAATTTTATTACGCTGTGCTAGCCATGCCGTCACTGCCAAAGCAGCAATTACAAATACCAGCATGGCGTAATCCCACCATTCTCCGCGTTCGAAGAAGAAAAAAGTAGGATAATCAGGAGGTACTATATTTCCCATTCTTTATTCGCCTGCCTCTTCTTTACCCCAGTTAGGTAAGTAGGTGCGTTCCATCTTTTGCCGAATCTGCTCTTCCCAAGAGAATTTCGGCTCTTTCCAGCCTACGAAGTACTCTTTATCTACTTCGTCGGCCCAAGGGCTATCTGGGCTGGTCGGTGGCCAATTCGGATCATCAGTGACAGGATCGCGAATTTCCTTTACCGCCGGGTTTTGCCGCCCGTAGCGGAACCACTGCGTATAGGTATCTTCAAAGAGCGGAGTGCCGTCATAGCGGCCAGCCGGAGTCTCCGAATTAAAGAAACGCCCGCCCAATATACCGCGCATAATCTTGCCAGTCCACTGCTCCTTCTTCCGGAATTCAGCTACGCGTTTTACGTAGATATTCTGCAGACGAGTCATGCAGCCGCCGATTAATTCAATATTTATCCAATTTATTACTTTGGGAAGCGGAGCATCGGGCTCATAACCAATCCGCCAGTGATTAATTAGCCGCGTACGCCCATCTTTCAGCGGAATTACATAGAAACACCACGCAGCCGCAAAGTGTTTCATAGTGGGATAACGGAAGGCATAGCTGCCGGGAGCTGCCGGCGGGCACTTGGTATCTACCCACTGTACTAAGTACTTACCAGGCACGATATCTGCCCATTCCATCGACATGCCGTGGAAATCAAATGCAGCAATATCTCCGGGCATCATGGAATCTGGCTGCTGGAATTCTTCCTGCATTTCATAACTATTAAAGAACGGCAGCCGCGCAAAAGTCCGCTCTAAGAATTCCGAGCTGAAAGAACCCGTTTTCTCCGCTCCGATCTGCTTAAATATACGCCAAACCGCATAGGCAGGAGCATCAATTGTAATAGCATATGTAGAGGAGTATGCGTTTTCATAATTGGCATCGATTAGATCGTCGCCCGGATATTTCCATTCCTGCTCTGCTTTAGTGGCTTTTCCAGTAAGCTGGCTAAAAGTGAACATTCCTGCTAAACCAGCAGCTCCTGCGCCTAAAGCAGCTTTAACTAGCTCACCTTTAAGTGACTTCGACATGAAGACTCCCTTATCCTCGTAATGAAATAAAATTTTTTCTCGCTACAAAAGAGCCAAAATCGCCACAATTTTTGCAACTTTTCTCTTTTGCTTTGAGATATCTTCCGACAGTAGCATATCTGTGTTAATATTTTGCCCAATTGAAAGATAATTTCTTTTAAAAACAATTTTTTACACAGGAGTGACGATGCAGTCTCTACTATTTTGGGAAATAGGTCCCCTGCATGTCTATCTAATCTGGGTACTCGTACTCACTTTGCAGATAGCAATTGCCGAAATAAACCGCCGCTGGAATTGGACGATTTTCGCCCTCTGGACAGTAGGCGGAATTGCCTTAATCCCTTACGCAATCAAGCATGCCATCCCCATCGTAGGCTGGTTCCCCTTCGGAAAATACTTCATCATGGTGCTCACCGCCACGATGACTGGCTTCTTGCTGGTATATGGTAAACGGAATCCCGTAAAGGCCCACCGCTACGCCATCTGGCTTGGAGTAGCTCTCTGGATTGGGCTAGCCGTAAATATTATGGAAGCCAATATCCGTGATATCACGATTTTCTTCCAGGCAGATACCTATTACTCCTGTGCAGCGAACCCCGCCTGTCTGGAACAAATAAATGCCACCCACGCCGCCGATATGATTGGCGGTCTACCCGAAGCGCGCGGCGTCACCGCTCCTCTGCATTCTCCAGAGTGGTACCAAGCAGTAGCCCAAAACTTTGCGGCCTCGCATGTAGGTATCGATCCGGCCACCGGCTTCCGTACTATCGGCGGATACTGGAATATCCTCTCGGCCATAGCCGGCGTACTAAACATCATCACCATTACCGGACTTGGCAAGATCTTCGTCACTTCGAACCCGAAGCAAAAGGTCAAAGGGCTGATTTGGGTAGATATGCTCTGGCCGTGGATCATCGCTTACGATTTGTGGAATCACGCCTTCCTCTACAATTCGCTGGCTGACTACACTTGGTACTGCACTTTCGCCCTCTTACTGGCCTGTACCATACCGGCTTTCACGTGGGCAAAGGGGCAGTGGATTTGGTTCCGGTGCTTCACCTTGATGTTCTGGATTGCCGCCAACAATATCTTGCCCACGTTGCTGGTACCGCCAGGGTATATGACGAATTTCGCCACTATGAATCCGACCGCCAATATCGTAGCGGCACTAGCGGCTCTCATCTCCAATGTGGCGCTCTTTATCTACTGGCTCTACAAGATAATCACCACTCGGCGCAATCCGCTCACTAATGCCCTCTTCTTCGAGATGAAGAGCTTCCGCAAGGTAGTGCGCGAGCATTGTGACGATCGAGATAAGTACTTCCTCACCGATATGATTCCGGAGACGCCGGAAGAGCTAGGCTTCGAACCGGAGAGCCCGACGCCGCCGGTCGATGGCTTCGTAGGAAATATGCCGTGGTGGAAGAAAGATAAGCGCTATCCAAAGGCACGCACTCCACTTTCCGCTGATCCACATCTGGTGGAAAAGGGAGTCAAAGAAACTGAGATACCGAAAACTACAGAGAATTAAAATACACCTTAAAAATAGGTAATCAAGCGGGGAGCGTCCTCTAGAGGACGCTCCCCTTCCTTATAACAATATAGGCTTCTCTTCTATCGTATAGCTAGATTTTAGTTTTACTGACTTCCAAATCTTTCCAAAATACGCCCCATTCAGCGGCGACTAATTCACACACAAGTTATAACTCTTTAAGCTACTGATTGCAGCAC
This sequence comes from uncultured Arcanobacterium sp., assembly GCF_947253055.1. GTDB lineage: Bacteria > Actinomycetota > Actinomycetes > Actinomycetales > Actinomycetaceae > Arcanobacterium_A. The sequence continues at coordinate 18,557 of NZ_CAMXYE010000002.1, forward strand.
TCATGCTACCGAACAATACAGTCTAAATACATATTGCTCATTATCTACAATAAAGAGCATCTGTATATAAAGAACCCCGTAAAAAGGCTCTTAAAACATATTTTTAAATTACTTACGTCAATATCTATTCGCCTAAGATTAAATCTTCCAATATGAAAGTTAAATATGTTTATACAGTTACCCTTTTATATAGTGAAAAAAGACGAGCACCTAGCAAAAATGGTGGCAAGCCTCAAAAAGAACTTGCCACCACTTTTAATAACTAAAGAGCTTTAAACTAGCATAATTTTAATGCTTGTTTCGCACTGCTCCTATGCCGGCTACTCCTGCAGCCACAGCTAACAATGCTGCAATTCCTAGTTCAACATCACTTGCTCCCGTTTTCGCTAAAGCCTTAGGAGCTTTTGATTTCTGCTTCTCTACTGAAGGACAGCTTACATCTAAACCTAGGTTATGAGCGGCATTCACTAATTCGACACCACTCTCAGTTTCCACGGTCAGAGGTACATGCACTGATTTCCCAGCATTCCCACTACAGAATCCTGTTGCATCCAGTGTCACTGCCTGATTGGTATATCCCACGCCATCAGCTGTGACAATAGCTTGGTAATTAGCTGCATTTGCATCTTGCAATGTATTATTCACTGCCGCCTCTTGTACAGCATTTCCAAATTTCACTTTCACTTTCTGCACTGGATCAGCTCCCTGCGAGAAAGAAAGTCCACGAAGACTTACTTTCACCTGTGCATTATCCTTAGTTATTTTTTGCGCGGCAATATTTACTCCAATAGAAGATTTATGCGTCCGCGGCTGCACCTTCGGATTCTTTTGCAAATATTCTTCAAACCATTCCCGATCTAATTTCTTCGGAATTGTTTTTAAAGTAGCGGAAATACCCGGTTCCTGTAAAACTGTGAAAGAATCTCCACCAGCCATCAAGAAAGAGCTGCCCGCTACTGTATAGAGCTTATCAGCAACAATCGGTTTACCATCTATCAAAATAGAAGTGATGCGATCTCCACGATTTCGCGCTGGATCATAGGTATACTTTACATTCTGCGAGAAATTCAATTTCAAAAGTGGACGAGTAGATTTTTCACCTAGCTCCTTCCACTGCTGCTCTAATAATTCCTTGAACTTCGCACCAGTCATCTTCACATAACTAATCTCATTACTCCACGGCATCACTTTAAAAATATCGCCCACCGTGATTTTACCGGAACCGCTAGCTAGATCAGCACGCAAATCACCGGCAACTACCATTCCGATATCTATCGGGTTGCCCTCCAAATCCGGAAACGAATTTTTCATAACATCTCCGATTAAATCGCCAACTGTAGACTCCGTGCCCCGATTCTCTCCTGGCGTGACAGATCCATCTTTTACAGTTTCTTGTTTTCCACGATAAAATTCTCCAGCATCACTAGTTATCACCCGATTCTTAATTTGCTCGGAAGTGGCAACAGCTGCATCTACTACGGCCTTTACTTCTGGATCGTCACCACATTTTTGCACTTCTTTTGCCGTAATCTGTATCGCCTGGGAATCGATTACCTTCCCAGCTTTCTTATCATATTTAATTTGTAGATTAGAAAGATTGTCGGTAAATGAGCCGGAAGCAGTCGCAGAAAGAATATTTCCATCTGCACCTTTCACTTTCGTGAAATAGTAAGGCTTATGTGTATCTCCACCCATTAAACCATCTACATACTTCCCCATCTTTGGATACGACTGCTCCACATCGTTATCAAACATCGCGATAACAATATCGGCTTTTACTTTATCGGTAGTTAAACTTCCATCCGCCTGCGTGGCATAGCCACCAACCTCTTTCAGCTCTTGCGCTAATTTATTTATTACCGGCACCGGCTTATGGAAAGTAAGGGAATCTACTGTGCCCGGGAATAACTTAGTAGCCACATCGTCCTCGATAGCACCTATAAAAGCTACCTTCACTCCCGATGGCGATATCCACATTTTATAGTCTTCCAAGTAACCTTCCATACCTTTAATATTTGCACCAAGGTAAGGGAAGTTAAACTTACTGTACTTCGCCGTATCAGTTCCCTTGATACGCGCTTTCAATACATCTAACCCCTTATCGAATTCATGATTACCGATAGTAGAAGCAAAAACTCCCATCTTATTTAAAGCATCCACTGTAGGATTATCTTCCTGTGTACCTGAAGTAAAGGGAGAAGCTCCGATATTATCGCCTAAAAGCGTAAATTGAGAGTTAGGATTCGCCTTCCGAGCTTTGTTAATATAGCAAGCCATATGAGAAAGTCCAGCTTCTGAAGTATATTTATCGAATACCGGTTCAATGTGCCCATGAATATCAGTTAGATTATATAAATCCAAAGTCACGATATTATCATCTGCTGAATTCGGATCTGCAGATGCACCATTAACGGGATCGGCCAAAGCCATAGGAGCAAAAGCCATGCTCAGCATCGCACAGGCTCCTACTACACTGCTGATTCTTCTAATTTTTATCATCTGTAACCTCTTATTTTAAATAGTTTTTAGAATTTCGTAGATACAATTTTGCACATTTGGAATTGCTTCTCGTACTGCTCGTAGAACTTCTGTGTGTTCGGTAGGAGTATCACTGAATGAAAGATCTGATGTAACAGATACTCCGCATACTCGTACCCCTAATTGATGTAAGGCAATAGCTTCCAGAATTGTACTCATGCCCACCATGTCAATACCGTTATTACGCATCATTACTGACTCTGCATAAGTTTGGAATTCTGGACCCCGTAAAATTGCATATACTCCACGCCGTTGCGCATATTTCTCTATTTTACGTGTCAGTTCCTGATCCCAGAGTCGCATAATGTCTATGAAGACCGGAGCTGAAAAAGGCGAGGAACCCGAAAGATTAACATGATCCGTAATCGCCATCAATTCTCCTAGATGCCAGGAATTTAGACAACCACCGGCATTAGTCAGAAATGCTGCTTTCACTCCAGTCATTGCGGCAATCTGCGGTAAGTAACAAATCTCTTCCGGTGAATACCCCTCATAAAGATGAATTCGTCCCGTGCAAATCAGCACATTGTACAGCTGCCCATCCAGTTCTACCTGCACAGACACGATATCTTTTCCGTGCCCTTCTGCTGCAGGTTCTTTTGCCCAAGGCAAATCACGCACCGGAATTACCACTGCATCGCGTCCAAAACCCTTTACAGCATCTACTAAGCCAGATCCTAACACAACCAATAAATCATGGTGATTGCGCTGTGTTCTTTCTTGAATAAGCTGCACGCTAGAATTAATTTGCGCGATTTTTTCCGAATTGTACGGAAAGCAACACTCTAAAGCATTTTCTCTCGCATCAAACATAGAATAACCTTCACCTACTCCTGCTCTTGCTTACGTACACGCTTTCCGCAAATACCGTAGTAACCCAAGTAGCCGATAATCAGCGAAAGAATCACGCCAATATTACCGGCACCCCAGGCACCATCTTTCCCACCAATGAGTGGCAATAAATAACCTTGCCAGTTATTAAATTCTGCATCTGAAAAACCATTTACTACTAGGCCCCAGCCAATAAAACAGCAAATAGCTAAAATTACCAAGGAAATCGTATTATAGCTTCCATATTTACCACTTGACACAAACAGAGACTCCTCATCGTAATCTTTCTTACGCAAAGTAATATCTGCCATCATAATGCCAGTCCACGCAGCAAGTGGCACACCCAAAGTCACCAAGAATGACTGGAACGGACCGATGAATGTTGGAGAAAAGAAAGTAACGTATATGGTACCGCAGGTAAGAATAACTCCATCAATTAAGGAAGCAAGGGGACGCGGAATACGAATTCCTAAAGTAAGTAAAGTTAATCCAGAGGAATAAATACCATTAATAGCTCCCGATAACAGAGAAAGAATAGCGGTTAACAAGAACGGTACCAGGAACCAAGTTGGCAGGAGAGTAGCCAAAGCGCCCACTGGATCACCCCCAATTGCTTCCGCTAGTTCAGCGTCAGAACCAGCCAGCATCAAACCAAAGCTAATCAAAACTACTGGCCCGAGCGAACCACCAAAAGTGTTCCAGAAAACAATTTGACTACCTTTTGCTTCCCGACTCTGATAACGCGCCCAATCAGCAGCAATATTCACCCATCCTAGGCCCATACCGGTCATTACCATCACAAAAGCTCCTAACATAGCCGCAAAAGACCCCGATGGATGTGAGAGCAGAGCCGAAAAATTTATATGCGGAAATACCAAAAAAACGTAAATAATAGTGGTAATACCAGTTACCCAAGTTAGTACTGCTTGCATTTTCATAATGATGTGGTAACCAGCAACTGCTCCCAGCACAATCAAGGTAGCTACTATAGCAGCTGCAATCACTTTCACCGTAGTGGAATCATCTCCTGCCCATCCCAAACGTGCCAATACCGTATTAGTAGCAAGCACAGCAGTAATGGCCAGTGAAGTTTCCCAACCAATAGACGTAAGCCAAGAAATAACACCAGGAATTTTTGCTCCATTTACGCCGAATGCAGCACGAGACATAACCATGGTAGGCACGGAACCACGTTTACCGCCTAAAGCAATTACTCCACAGATAGCAAAAGAGAGAATTACTCCAATAATAGAGATGATTGTAGCTTGCAGAAAAGAAATTCCAAATCCAAAAATCCAAGCTCCATAGCTCATGCCAAACACAGAGATATTAGATGCAAACCAAGGAAGGAAAAGATTATGCGGCTTAGCGGTCCGCTCCTTGTCCTCAACTATCTCTATTCCAGTTATTTCAATATTTGCCATATTTATCCTCTTTAATAAATATCTAGAACTCGCAAAATATATCGAGTCCGCAGTTCGTTAGTTAAATTATCCGATAACTAATAGTACTTCCTAGTTACAAAATTAAACAAGGAATAACTTGTTTGTATACCCTATCTACACAGCATTTTCCGTTTACAAGCAGATTTATACTATAAATTAGGAGTAAAGTCCTAGCGTATAATAAAAAAATGCATAAAATCCCTACATTTTATGTTTTTAACCTTTTATATCTGCATATATTAGAAAATAATATAATGACTAAACCCTTACGAAGCGAAAAATAACCCTACATGGCAGTAGAATCACTCATCCTGAAAATAAAAACCTTAGAACACCCCTACTAGCCCCCGTTAAACTTATCAAAACTTTTCTCCCAGCTCTGCTTCTAACTTCGTAAAAACTATCGATATTCCCCTGGATAATCTACGAATATTCTTTTTCTCCATGCTCATCATTTAGATATACAGAAACTGCCAAAATGGAATTCTCATCTAAAAATTTCTTTCGTATTACACACAAAAGTGGCACCAGTACCTGTATTAAGTAACTCCCTTAGTAATAAGGGCCTATAAGTAGCGTTTTTAATATTATCAAAAGCTACCGTAATTACCTGCACCGATAATTCCTAATGACTAGACACCCACTCTTGGATATCTAAACCACTCACATTTACATGTGACCAGACTGCAAATTCATAATCTCTGTGCTCTCTCACAGTATGAGTATGCACATTACGTGCATACACATTAAGAAACCGAACTAATTCTGTACATAGCCATACCGAATCTAAAAAAGTTCCTATACATAAAGCAAACTAGCTAGAAAAACAGAAAACGCCACACTGCATAGATAAAAATATCTAGTAGATGTATAGTTACTACCAGTATTAGTTCATCAAAATCCAGAATTTATTGCTTTTCCAATTATGGCATGAAAATTTTTAAATTCTTATCAATTAACTCTGAATGAATCTCTCATGACTTCTGAGCTGTTCCAGAGATAATCATCGCTAATATAGCATCAGCAAAATCTACATAATTTGCCACATATATTCTTTGGTGAAGTAAAAGAAAGTGCATCAGGAAAGATCCATAATATCTCCATGCACTTTATTTATATTTAAATAATAGTCCCTAATTCTCGCCAAATTTCTAATAAATTAATAGCACACGTATAGCTAGACCCGGCGGTACAACCCTTAAGTTAAAATAATTTTCTCTCTGCTACCGCCATCTGCACGCATTTATTTTGCTTTAAATCTCTCCCTTAATTAAACAAGAAAAAGACGAACCTAATATTTTACTTTTAGGATGCAACATACAAGCAACTAGCCCATAATTCAGGTCGGTAAATTACACTGCAAAAAATAAAAAATCTATATTGCACAAAGTTGACGCACAGCTTCTTTCAATATCTGCAACCGTTTCTTTGCAGTCTGCCAATCCACTCCCTCCGAAATATCCAAAACAACTTCCAGATAACACTTCACCTTTGGTTCTGTGCCACTCGGACGAATAATTACCTGATCATTGGCAATAGTACGTAATAAAATACCATCAGTACCCGGAGTGTCCCTATACCCATATCGTAAATCCACTCGCTCCTGCACCGCTACTCCCGCCAAATTTGTAATTTCTTTACTGCGCAAAGAATCCATTGTTTTAGAAATAAGCGAAACATTTTCCATTCGGAAAGTAAGCGGCTGAGTATAATAAAGCCCAAACTTTTCTGCCAGTTCATCAAAGTGCACTAACACGCTCTTACCCCCCGCTTTTAACTGCGCTACTATGCTTGCCACTACTACCGCCGCTGCAATTCCATCTTTATCACGTACCGATTCTGGATCCACACAATGCCCAATAGCTTCTTCATAGCCATAAAGTAACTCCGGTGTTCGAGATATCCACTTAAAACCAGTAAGTGTAGTGACATGAGTCAAACCACGTGCCTGCGAGATTTTTCCTAATGATCTACCCGATACGATAGAACTAGCTGTAACTCCACCCCGTTTTCCACGCGTAATATATTCACCAATTAAAACCCCGGTTTCATCTCCAGAAAGTTTTACCCATCCTGGCCCAACAGGAGTTCCCACACTTGGAGAATTACGTCCTGGAACTGCAATCGCACATCGATCAGCGTCTGGGTCTAGAGCAATTATTAAATCTGCCCCTACTTCATTGGCGCGCTCCACAGCTAAATCAAGTGCCCCTTCCTCTTCTGGATTTGGGAAAGGCACACTTGGAAATTCTGGATCTGGCTGCCACTGTTTTTCCACTAAAGTAATATCGGAAAATCCAGCAGCCTGCAAAATAGCTAAAGCAATTTCCCCACCCACGCCATGCATAGGGGTAAGCACAATTTTAATAGGAGCTGGCTTTCCTAATCGAGTAGTTACTTCCTGATAGGCCATCCTTGTATCGATTTTCTTAATTGCATCAGAAAGCGGTAGCTGATTAGCTCCAGGAGCATTAGCTATACAAGCGGCAATTTCTTTATCAATTGGAGGAACTATCTGCACCCCTTCCGCAGCTCCAGTCGCAACTCGCCCACCAAGATACACCTTATAACCATTATCTTGTTTAGGATTATGGGACGCCGTAACCATAATTCCTGCATCTGCTTGCAAATAGCGCACACTAAAAGCAGTTAGTGGAGTGGGCTGAGCTAAAGGCAATAACCAAGCACTTCCGCCTGCTCCAGCGACCACAGCTGCCGCCGCTTGCGCAAACTCTTTTGAACCATGGCGCGCATCGCAGCCAATCACTACCTTTGGTTTATCTACCTGTGTATTTAACCAAGCCATCAATCCTGCAGTAGCCCTCATCACCACAGCTTTATTCATGCGAGATTCACCGTATCCAAGCTCACCCCGTAATCCAGCAGTTCCAAATTTTAAGGGACCGGCAAAGGCTTTCGCCAATGCTACTGGATTATCCAAATCAGCACGCAAGGCGGCGCGTGTATTAGCATCTGGATCTTGCGCTAGCCACATTTTTGCTTTTAAAAGTAAATCCATACCCACCTCAATCTTCGAAAATAAAATGCGAATGCTGGATACAATGTAGAAAAATGAAAACAGCTCGCTTCCGAGATAACAACATACGGTATATCTAACTACTCAGTAGATTACATCGCCTATAAATATAAAAATTACTAAATACTAAAATCAGTACCAACCCACGCGCTGGGAGTGTGCCCAAGCCGCAGCCGGCGAACCGTAACGGCCTTTAATATAGCCCAGCCCCCAACTAATTTGCGTACTCGGATTGGTACGCCAATCTGCACCCGCGGAAGCCATCTTACTGCCCGGAAGTGCCTGCGGAATACCATAAGCTCCGGAGCTGCCGTTGCTCGCGGTGTGATTCCATTTAGATTCGCGCTGCCACAGCGCATCTAAATAGCCAAACTGATCTTCACCCCAACCGTAAGAAGCGAGCATGCTCTTCGCAATCGCGCGCGCTGAACCCGGATCTACTGGCCCGGAAGCTGGCGCAGCTGCCTGCCCCGCTCCTACGCACACAATTTGCTGCACCGGGGCTTTCGTATAGCTTTCTGCCTGCACTTCCCGCGCAGTCTCGGCGCCATCTCGATAAGTAATGCGCACGGTACGCGTGCCCGCGCCCTCTACTCCGTGCTGCTCTACTACGCGCTCTCCCGCCGTTAAATTCGCATCCGCCTTTTCTACCGTCTCAAAGGGCTGAGTGAAATTTTCGGTGAGCGTCTTATAGGTAATCCGCACAATTTTTACTTCTAGACCCGCTTTTACCGGCGTATCTAGGGGCAGCGATACTTCATCTGCTTCTTGCACCAGAATATCGGCTGCTTTAAGCGCTTTCGCCAGTGAAGTACCAGCAATAGCCTCTACTTTTTGCGTTTTTCCGTCTACCTGTACGGTGAAATCTACTTTTGTAATCATAGGTGCGGAGGCAGCTCCCAAGTGGAAATTGCTTCCATCTGCCGGAGCAAAATTATTCAGCGAACTCGCACCCGCCATTACCGTCAAACCGGAAGTGGCTGCTACTAATCCCAACACCGCTAATTTCGAACGCCCAAAAACACGGCGCACCGTCAGCGGAGAACTCACTGCTACCTTAGAAATTACTAAGTTTTCATTCATGTATTCCGCATAGGGATTAGCGGGAAAAAATGCCGAGGTAGCCGCTTTTTTCTGCGCTTGTTGCGCTAAGCGCCGGGCGCGGCGAGAACCTGGCCGCGGCTTCTCTGCCAGCTGCTCCACGGTAATACTACCCGGAGTGAGCGGACGAAGAGCAGGGGCACTATGTCTACCCAAAATTAATCACCATACTTGGAATCGATTAGAACAGAATCATTTTCCGTTATCTTACGTATATAAATTGTAATCAAATTGTTATTCTTTGCAAACTCTGGTGGGCAAAATTACAGAAAATCATAGACGCGGCGCGTATTGGCGCGCAGAATTTTGCACCACTCAGCCAGCTCTATTCCCCGGCATTCTGCCAGATAGCGCGCGGTATAAGCCACTCCCCACACCACATTTGGATGTCCACGATAAGGAAGAGGCGTCAAATAAGGGGCATCTGTTTCTACCAGAATTAACTCGGTGGGTAAGCAGAGAAAAGCTGCTCGTAAATCCGCATTTGCCGGATATGTGACATTTCCAGAAAAAGAAGCATACCAGCCAGAACGCGCACAAATTTCGGCCAGTTCTCTATCTCCAGAAAAACAGTGAAAGACGGTGTGCTCTGGCGCTCCGTCGCGCCGCAAAATATCTACCACATCCGCATGCGCTTCTCGATCGTGAATTTGCAGCGGTTTACCCAACTCTTTTGCCAAAGCGATATGCGCCCGAAATGCTTCTTTTTGTGCAGCTTTCCCGCTGGGGCCGGTGCGGAAATAATCTAAACCGCTTTCCCCTACTGCCACCACTTCCGGCGCTTGCGCCGCTTCTGCCACTACTTCTATCGCCGCCGCCAGAGAATACTCTCGATGATAGTCTTCCTGCTCTGGCTGCAAACCGTCGGGCGAGGCTTCTTCTACTCCCGCATGCAGTGCCGCCTCATTCGGATGAATCGCTAGCGCCGCCCCGATATTCGGATATTTTTCTGCCAAGGCGCGCGTATAGGCCAAAGAAGGAATATCGCATCCAGAGGTAATAGCTCCTGCTACTCCGGCTGCCTCCATCCCCGCTAAAAGCGTATCGAGATATATGGGAGGAAGTAACTCGCCATCCGCATCAACAGCCTGCTGCTTCCCAGCCACCGGAATCTGCTGCTCCGCAATATGCGTATGATTATCGACTATTAACTCTGGTAATTTCTCAGCTATCGGCGGTACAAAATCTTTGCGTTTTTTCTTCCCCATCTGCTCTCACTCTATATTTATAGCGAGTTTTCTGGCGCGCCGCCCAGCCGCTCCAGCTCTTCATCTATCACGGCTTCATCGAGCTTCTTAAAGACGGGCTTAGGCTTCGAGATTGGCGTCCCCACCACTACCGGGCGGCTCTCCCAAGCGGGAACATTCCGATAATCACCCGTAATGATTGGATAAGGATGGCCAGAATCTAAATCTTGCGTCTCCACTAGCTTCGGCATCGGCGCTATATCTCCGGCGCCGCCCAGGATTTTATCAATCATATTTGCCGAATGCGGCAAAAATACGCTGAGCATCGTATTCAAATCGGCAACCGCCTGCACCAGCGTATGCAATACCGTAGCTAGACGCTCCCGCTGCGCCGGATCTTTCATTTTGAAAGGCTCAGTGCGCGATATGTAGGTATTAGCTTCTCCCACTAGGCGCATTATCTCCATGAGGGCTGCCCGCTGATGATGCTCCGCAATCAACTCGCCTACCTGCGTAAATCCTTGAGAAATAGCTTGCAGCAGTTGCGTGTCGATTTCCGCTAAAGCGCCAGGCGCGGGAATTTCCCCAAAATTCTTCGCCACCATTGCCGCCGTACGACTCACTAAATTACCCCAGCCAGCTACTAATTCAGAATTATTGCGACGCACAAATTCTTTCCAAGTAAAATCAGCATCGGAAGTTTCAGGGCCCGCAATGGAGATGAAGTAACGCAAGGCATCTGCTCCGTAGCGCTCCAACACATCGCGTACATAAATCACCACCTGCTTAGAGGAAGAAAACTTCTTCCCTTCCATAGTCAGGAATTCACTGGCTACTACCTGCGTAGGCAGGTTCAATACCCCAAATTCGTGGGTGCTCCCGCCGTATTTTCCTTCTCCGTTATAGGCCAGTAATTCGGCTGGCCAAATCTGGGAGTGGAAAACTATATTGTCTTTCCCCATAAAGTAGTAGGAAAGCGCCTCGGGATTATTCCACCATTCCCGCCAGTCTTCTCGGCTTCCTTGGCCAACTTCTTCGCGCCGCCGCGCCCATTCAATCGAGGCGGAAAGATAACCGATTACTGCATCGAACCAGACGTAGAGGCGCTTATGTGGCTGATCTTCCCAACCGGGCACCGGAATACCCCAGGTAATATCCCGGGTCATCGCCCGCGGGCGCACATCTTCTAATAAGTGCTGTGAAAAAGAAATCACATTCGGGCGCCACTTCCCGGCTTTTTCTACTTCGTCTAACCAGGTACTCAGAGCATCCGCTAGAGCGGGTAAATCAAGAAAATAATGTTCAGTTTCTTTAAATTCCGGCCGCAGCCCCGACACCTTCGATACGGGGTCGATTAAATCCTGCGGATCCAACTGATTTCCGCAGTTATCGCACTGATCTCCGCGCGCGCCCGCCGCTCCACAAATGGGGCAAGTTCCTTCAATATAGCGATCAGGAAGAGTATTTCCCGTGCGCGGATCGAAAGCTACGAGCGTTTTCTGCACTTTCATATAGCCATTTTCCCGGCAGCCAATAAAAAGCTGCTGTACTACCTCTTCGTGATTCTGCGTGGTAGTGCGAGTAAATAAATCATAGGAGAGTCCCAGATTCACTAAATCTTCTACAATAATTCGATTGTTTTTATCCGCCAATGCTTGCGGAGAGGTTCCGTCTTTATCCGCTGCCACCATGATTGGGGTGCCATGCTCATCGGTACCAGAAACCATTAATACTTCATGGCCGGCCATGCGCATATAGCGGGAAAATACATCAGAAGGTACCCCAAAACCGGCTACGTGGCCAATATGGCGGGGGCCATTCGCATAGGGCCAAGCTACTGCAGATAAAATTTTCGACATACCTCTAGGGTAAGACTTTCACCAGTGCGAGGTAAACCCAAAGGCAAATTCTGAAAAATATCGTAAACTTAACTATAGATATTTTCGGCAGTTTCGATAGAAGGAAAGACGATGCATACGAAAAATCGAGCTCTCATTATTGTGGATGTACAGCCTACTTTCTGTGAAGGAGGCGCATTAGGAGTAGCCGGGGGAAATGCGGTAGCGGAGCGCATCGCCGATTTCGTAAATACCTATGCCGCAGAATATGCGTTTATTGTCACTACCCAAGATTGGCATATATCTCCCGGAAAGCATTTTTCAGATAATCCGGATTTTGTAGATACCTGGCCACCTCACGGAGTAGCGGGAAGTGCCGAAGCTGAGCTCCATCCAGCCATAGTTAATTTACCAATCGACGATATGGTGAAAAAGGGGCAGTATTCAGCAGCTTATTCTGGGTTCGAAGGATGCACCGAAGAGGGGCTACAACTAGAAGAACTGCTACGTATCCACGATATAGATAGTATAGATATCGTGGGAATTGCCGAATCACATTGCGTAAAAGAAACTGCGCTCGACGCCCTTGAGGCCGGATGGCCGGTGCGGGTATTTTCTGATTTGACGGTGCCCACTTCCCCAGAGCTCGGAGTAGCCGCGCGCGCCGAAATGCAGAAAGCAGGAATTTCTTTACTCCCTGCGGCAGAAGCTTTTGCTTCTTATACCGATTCTCCAGCTGATTACGAGGATGACGAGCCAACTAGCTGGGGGCGCGCCGATTCTTGGGGAGAAGACGATTCTGATTATCTAGAGGAAAGTTACTCGGACGACCGCTGGGCGGATACCGATTGGGATCACGACGAAGCTGGAGCAGCTGATTTTCAAGATGATGAACTTCCGCAGCAGCCTTTACCGGGCACCGAAGCCGTGAATAATCGCGATAATTATGACGACGATGCAGATGCAGAGCTCACTTCCGACGGCGAAGAAGAAGAGCTCTCCAATCTAGATCAGTTACAGGCGGCAGAAGATCTGGCCGGTATCGATTTCTCCGAATTTGGGATTGACGACGCAGAGCTAGATCTCGATGAAGATATCGATTTTTCTGCAGAAGTAAGCGAAGAAGATTTTGATTTTTCCGATATTGATTTAGATGAATACAATCTCGGAAATCCGGGGAAATAGCTAGCTGATTATCTAAGTGCGCATAGCTGCTTATCTAAGTGCGCATAGCTGCTTATCTAAGTGCGCGCTCGTAAATCTCATTTGCCCGCAAATTGTGACGTTTAGCCACGTAGCTGGCCGCATCTTTTAAGCGTAAACCGAGTGCGTGCAGCTCTTGCACTTCTTCCAACACCGCGGCCGAGATATCCGTATCCTTTTCGGAGCAGCCCGCTACTACGAGCGTAACCTCTCCTAAAATTTCTTGCGCCGCTGCCCGCTGCTGTAGATCTGCTAAAGTACCACGGCACACTTCTTCATGCGTTTTCGTCAATTCCCGGCAGAGCGCAGCCCGGCGTTGCTCGCCAAAAGCTGCCGCTAAATCTGCCAAAGTGGCCGCCACCCGCCGCGGAGATTCGAAAAATATCCACGTAGTATCCAGCGCCGCTAAACTATTTAATACGCGGCTGCGCTCCCCCGCTTTCCGCGGGAGAAATCCAAAGAAAGTAAAACGATTACTAGGCAGGCCGGAGAGAGCCAGCGCGGTGAGTGCCGCCGAGGGGCCAGGAATCACTTGCACCGGAACTCCAGCGGCTGCAGCAAGCTTCACTAATCGGTATCCGGGGTCGGATACCACCGGCATTCCCGCGTCACTCACCATTAATATATCGGTGCCTGCGGCCGCAGCAGCCACCAATTTCGGAGCCACTTTTTCTTCATTGTGGTCATGATAGGGAATCACTTGTGCCGATATTTTTATCCCTAAACGCTGCGCTAGGGAACGCAGACGGCGCGTATCTTCGGCTGCAATTAACTCTGCTTCTTGCAGAGCTCGGCGCAGCCGCGGGGAAGCGTCGTCATCGTTCCCTAGCGGAGTAGCAGCAAGAGTAATCATAAATAATCACTGAGCAGCCATTACTTTATTGCCGGCCCGTGAAATCCTCCATCGTTTTATGGATACCGAAAAACTCTAGAGCCGCATCGACAATCGGCACCGGGAAAGCGTGCATTATCTGCACTAGGCGCACAATCGGCGGATTGACTTTCATCTGCGTGCCTTTTGCAATGGCGTCTAGCACCTGATCTGCACAATCTTGCGGCTTGAGAATCGGTAGCAGGCAAGAGAATTTCGTCTTCACTCCATCGAACATGCCGGTGGAAATATAGTAGGGGCAATAGAGCAGGGTATGCACATGAGAACGCTGCTTGCGGAGTTCCGCCCGCAGAGACTGCGTAAATCCTACGGCACCGAACTTGGAAACATTGTAGTCAGATTGTTTTGCAACCCCCACTAAGCCGGCTGCAGAAGAAATGGTAACTATCGACCCATAGTCGCGCTGGAGCATTCCCGGTAAAAATTCTCGCACCGTGCGGAAAAGAGAAAGGGTATTTACCTCAACTGTGCGGCGAATTTCTTCTTCGCTCAGTTCCAAGACCGGCTTCCCATTCACCACTCCGGCGTTATTGACAAGAATATCTACTCGATCGAACTCTGCTAGTACCGCTTGAGCATTACTGTGTACAGACTCCGCATCGGATACGTCCACACTATAATGCTTAGCTTGAATATGCGGATGAGCCGCCTTGAGCTCATCCACTACTTCTTGCCCACGAGTAGCATTGCGATTCCAAATGATTACCGCTTTTGCTCCCCGATCAGCAGCTCCCAGAGCCATTAATCGGCCAATACCGGTAGCACCTCCCGTAATTAATACGGTAGCTCCCGTAAACGACACAACTTTGGGTCGAATAAACATAGTTACCTCATTCTTTCTTTACAGAGAAATACGCAATTTATGCTGTATTGAACTGAATACATGCATAAAGCGAGCCCAATTCTTCTCGCCCAGCCACTTCGGAGCGGCAATATGCATAATGTGCTGCGTAGCGACCGTCTGAGTGTCGGTATACTTGAGAATACCTTCCCGTCCGTGCCGATCTGCTAAACCGGAATCTTTAATTCCACCGGTAGGAGCACCAATAGATCCCCAGGTAGCCGCATAGCCATCGTTGATATTGACGCTGCCGGTGAGTAAACGCTTTGCAAGCTTCTGCGCCGTCTTCAAATCACTTGACCAGATTGCGCCATTCAAGCCGTAATTAGTGGCATTAGCTTTCTCCAAAGCCTCTTCATCCGAATTCACTTTATAAAGTGATACCAGCGGCCCGAAAGTTTCTTCTGAGAATACCCGCATATCGGGGGTGACGTCGGTGAGTACCGTGGGCGGGAAAGCGCGCGGCGCAATATCAGTCCGCAGCTCACCACCAGCTAATAAAGTAGCTCCCTTGTCGAGTGCGTCTTTAATATGCTCCTGCACTTTCGTCAGCTGTGCATCGCTAATAAGCGGCCCCATATCCGATTTCCAGTCCATCGTGGCATCCAACTTAATCGCATTCGCTGCCGCCACAAAAGCCGGCACAAATTCATCCCAAATATCTTTGTGAACAAATATCCGCTCTACGGAAATGCACAGCTGGCCCGAAGAAGAGAAACAGGCTTTCGCTGCCCCTTTAGCTGCGCGCGGAAGCGGTGCATCAGCCCGTACAATCATCGGATTCTTTCCACCCATTTCAGCAGAGAAACCAATGAGATTTTCTCCCGACTGCTTCGCAATGCTGCGGCCAGTCGCCGTAGAGCCGGTAAACATCATATAATCCGAATTATCGATTAGCGGATTACCGATTTCCCGCCCCGTGCCAATAACTACTTGGAAAAGATCGGCGGGGAATCCAGCCCGGGTGAGAAGCGAACGCACCACTAGTGCACAGTAAGGAGTCTGTGAATCTGGTTTCAGCACAATGGCGTTACCCGCCATCAAAGCTGGAATAGCATCAGAAATCGAAAGGTTGAAGGGGTAATTCCACGGGGTGATTACACCTACTACCCCGAGCGGCAGATACTGTACTTTTGTGAAAGTCATACCCGGCACGGCACCCAGTACATTCCGTGGCTTTAAGAATTTCTCAGCGCGGCGGGCATAGTAAAGAGAATTATTGATTACGTCATAGTACTCTTCAAAAGCCGATGCGCGATTCTTTCCATTTTCCCACTGGATTACATCCAAGATAGCGTCTTGCTCATCTAGTACGATGCGCGCAAAACGCCGCACTAGAGCACTCCGCTCTGCAAAAGTGGTTTCTTGCCAGGCCTTTGCCGCAGCGCGCGCCCGCGCAAAAATTTCTGGAATATCATCCGCCTTCACTTGGGGAAGTTCCCCAATTACGGACTGGGTAAGGGCAGCGTATTTCGCTACCATAGTTTCATTTCCCTTACTGCCGGTAGCACATACGGCGACCGGATCAGGTACTAATTTATTCAGGGAACGGCGCCCTCGCTCGTCCAATTTGGCAAATTTACTATTATTAATACTCGAAGTTTCACTCATAGTTATATTGTGCTCCCAATTCGTATTTATATCTCGCTTTTGCGGAAAATTACCTGAGAAATTTCACAGTCGGCGGATAATAAGTTTTTCTTATACGGGTTATGCTGTGAATAGTAGTCTACCAAAGCGAAATTTATTATTGAATCTCAGGTAATGGTCACTAATAATTCTTATACACTAACTCAGTTTCGCGCCGCTCGCCGCGAATTTGCTGCTTGGTTGCGCGCTATGCGTCAGCAGGGAAATTTACTGGCGCAAATTCACCGCGAAAGCCGCCTCGCTGGGAAAAAACTACTAGAAACGGCCTTGCATCTTCCCCATTCCCGCCCCCGCTGGACGCTACTACCATTACCGGATTCAGCTTCGCTTTTATTGGAGGCACGAGCGCGCGCTTTCAATCTGCCCCCAATCTCCCCGGAGATGCGGCAATTTTTGCAGGATTTACAGCGCAAAGGAATCTCCGCTTACCGCAATTGTGAAGCCTTGGCGGAAGAGCATAATTCTATCCTCAACCCGCATGTGCGCGCCCAGGCTGAAGCAGCTGCCGATCAGCTTATGGCGCTGTACGAACGAGGAAAAGCACTAGATTTCTCTGCCCAGATGAATCAGCTAGCTCAAGCCTGTGCTGCGCGCCCGAAAGCCACCCTCACCTCAGCTCTTTCGGAGCAGTACGGGCTTATACCTTTGCTCACTTTAAGCGCCGAAAATTCTCCAGTGCGCCCGGCTCTAGATTCTCCAGTGCGCCCGGATCCAGATTCGCTAACCCGCCCGAATCGTAGCTCGGCAACTCAGGCACTTGAAGATAAAGAAACCAACGCAGATGCAGGCGAAACTCCAGAATTTAGTGCCGCGAACCTACCTGCCACCGAATTCGCCGATTTGCCGAAAATTGTAGAAAAATTAGATGCGCTGGCGCGTTTGCTCAATAAAATGCAGGCGGAGTGCCTGAAAAATGCTAATGCACTGCGAGAAGAATTCGTAAAAAAGGAACTAGAAAAAATCCCCGTGGCGCAGCTCCAAGATATAGATCGGCGGCGCATGAAAATATCTGCCCTAGAAGCAGCGGGAATCACCACTGCTGCGCAGGTAGCCGATTTAGGCTGGGGAGTGAGCAATATTGCCGGGCTCGGCGAATCCTCGGCTTCCCATATTTTAAGCGCTTTACGAGCTCTGCACGGCGCTATTTTAGAAGAAACTCCGATTCGTCTCGACCCGCAACAGCGCTCTCCCCTCGCCACTGAGTTACTGCAATCGGTATACGCGTGGTATCACACTCGCCAGCGCATCGGCCATGCCCGCGCACTCAGCTTTGCCGCCAGTATTAAACCACACGCCTATTACTTAGGGAATAATACTTCCCGTCTATTGATAATAGGAAGAGCCCGCCCCGCTGAGTACTTTACTGAACTTCTCACGGAATGCCGGCAGTTAGCCGCTACCTATCCGGAGCCGCCTGCACCGAGCGGCCTATCGGATACAGAAATTTGGGAACACTTTCTTTCCCAGCCGGCCTCCTACTATGCCCAAATGGCCGAGATTGGGATCCTCACTTCCGATTCAGAAAAAATTCGGGGAGAGCTTCCTGCTGAGATAGTGGAGCGAGTGAATGCGCTACAGCTGCATACTGATTATCTGCAGATACCGCTGCGCGGCTATCAAAATTTCGGAGCGCGCTTTGCCCTGACGCAGCGAAAGGTAATACTGGGCGACGAAATGGGGCTGGGGAAGACTATCGAAGCGTTGGCCGTAGCAGCCCATTTATTTGAAGAAGGAAATCGGCATTTTTTGGTGATTTGCCCAGCATCAGTTTTAAGCAATTGGCTACGAGAGATAGCAGCTAAGACTGATATTCCCCGCTATCAGCTGCACGGATCAGGCAGATCTGAGGCCATGCGCCAATGGAAAAAATTAGGCGGAATAGCGCTGACCACCTATGAAACTTTGGGATGGCTTTTACAGGAGGAAGGCACGGCCCTACCGAATATTTCTTGCACTATCGTAGACGAAGCACACTATATAAAAAATCCAGTGGCGAAACGCTCTCTGCGCACTGCTCACCTCATTGCTGGATCTGAATATGCCGTATTGCTTTCCGGCACTCCCCTAGAGAACAAAATTGAAGAATTCCGCACTTTGGTGCACTACGTGCGCCCTGATTTAGCGATATCTGCTTCTAACGTACCGCGTAAATTCCGCCGGCAAGTGGCGCCCGCGTATCTGCGCCGCACCCAAAAGGATACACTCAGGGAATTGCCGGATTTAGTAGAAGTAGAAGAATGGCTGCAAATGACCCCAGCAGACGAAGCTGCGTATCGAGAAGCCGTGGCTACCGGCAATTTTATGAGTATGCGGCAAGCGGCCATGCTCTCTACGGATTCCGGGAAATTGGCGCGTCTGCAAGAAATAGTCGCCGAAGCGGGCGCGAATGGGAAGAAAATAATTATTTATTCCTATTTCCGGAAAGTATTGCAGCGGCTCGAAAAAGAAATTTCGGTCAGTTTTGGGCCCCTCACCGGCAGCGTATCTCCACAGCAGCGCCAGCAGCTAGTTGATGATTTTTCTGCCGCACCGCCGGGAGCCGTATTATTGGCACAAATTATGGCCGGAGGGGTGGGGCTGAATATTCAAGCAGCCAGCCTGGTTATAATCTGTGAACCGCAACTGAAGCCCACCACCGAGTGGCAAGCTATTGCCCGCGCTCACCGGATGGGGCAGTTGGAAACTGTGCAGGTGCACCGGCTTATTAACGAAACGGGAGTAGATGAGCAAATTTTTGCGCTTCTCGAAGGAAAATCGACACTTTTCCAAAAATTTGCCCATATTTCCGATACAGCGCGTGCCTCGGAACTTTTCCATTCAGAAAGTGTAGTAGCAGAAAAATTACTGGATAGAGAGCGGCAAAGGTTGGGAATTACCGCACAAAGCCCCGCAGATTCCTGAATTCAGGCGGAAAAAAGCACTACTATGGAAAGTAAAGTATTCTAGTACTTTTCTGTTTATCCACTCTTGGAGATGAAAATGACGAAAAAACGAATTGCCCTTTTCTCAGCAGCGGGTATTGGCGGCGTGCTTCTAGTACTCTTTATCACCTATATTTGCTACTTCGGTTTAGGACACCGCGCTCTACCTGGCACGAAAGTAGGCGAAATTTCCGTAGGCGGAAAAACGGCGGCGCAAATCAGCACACAGTTACAGAAAAATACTGAGAATAAGCATATTAACTTTACCGGCAGCGATATTAATCCACAGCGCGTATATCTGAATGAAACTGGTTTTCAGATAGATCCTAAAACCGTAGGGAAAGAAGTGATCTCCTTAAATAAGAAGTGGGGGAATTTCTTTACGACTCCTTTTGCGGGGAAAAAAATAACTCCCCGGCTGGAAGAAAACACCGAGATGCAGACGGCACTAATAGCCAAGATGGTGCAGGATAAACCCGAAGTAAAGCCGGTGGTAGAACCGCAGATTGTGGTGCAAGACGGCGAGCTGGTGGTGAGCGATGGTCAACCCGGATATACGGTAGCAACCACAGAAATTCGCGCGGCAGCCCAGCAGCTAGTAAATACGCAGCGGGAAGTTACGAAGCAGCTCGCATTCCAAGAAGTACAGCCCAGTCAAAACAAAGAGAAATTAGAGTCGCTACTTGCGGAGGGCGTTAAATTAATTGATCCGGAAGTGGCGATAACTATCGGGGATACCGAGCGTCAAGCAGAGCAGAGTGAAAAGATTTTGTGGCTGGATTTCTCGCAAGAGAAAGCGCAGTTAAATAAAGCAGAAATTACGAAATGGCTCACTGAGATTTCTCAACCTTTGGTGAAAGAAGAAATCAAAGGTCTGCGCTATGTAAATGAGAACGGACTAGTTGTATCAGTGCGGCATGAACCACAAGATGCCATAGAAGTGACTAATATCGATGAAATCACCGAAAGTATAAATGAAAATCTACTGGCGGGGCAGCCGACGAAAGCGAGTTTTCAAACTAAGACCACCCCGAGTAGCTGGGAAGAAAAGCTCATTGCCCCCGGAGCGGAGAATTTAGTTTATGCGGCGGCACCAGGTGAAAAGTGGATAGATGTAAATCTTTCTACTTATCAGATGACTGCCTATGAAGGGGCTACCGTGGTGCGCGGCCCGGTTACGGTAGTAACTGGAAAGTCTAGAACTCCTACCATAGTAGGTACTTTTTCGGTGATTCGGAAAGTTCCTTTAGATACTATGCGCGGCACGAATCCCGACGGCACTAAGTACGTAACGCCAAATGTGCCGCACGCACTCTATTTCGAAAAGCACGGCTACGCCATCCACGGCGCTCCTTGGTGGGCAAGCTGGGGATTTGGCGGTTCACACGGATGCGTAAATACTCCGGTGGGCGAAGCGCGCTGGTTTTACAATTGGGCTCCAGTCGGTACAGTAGTAGTCACTCATTACTGATAGAATTCTTTTGATAATTTGCAGCTCCCGGCACTGCCGCCGGATCACTGGAAAGTATAGGAGAAACTATCCATGTATAGAATGATTGATATAAACGGCACGCAACTGGCTTATTACGAATGGGAAGTCCCCAACTGCCGCGGAGTAGTACAAATATCTCATGGTATGGCCGAATACTTAGAGCGCTACCAAGGGCTTGCTGCTTTTTTGAATGAACAAGGATTCACTGTAGTAGGAGCTGATCATCGCGGACACGGCCACTCTTGCCCTGCGGGAGAGCCACTTGGTTATTTTGGAGACGGAGTCTCTTGGCACGATATCGTCGGCGATTTACACGCAGTACGTCTTTATACGCAGAAAAAATACGTAGATAAACCTTATTTCTTCGTTGGGCACTCCATGGGCTCGTTGCTACTGCGCGATTATCTTTCCACTTTCGCCAACGGACTAGCAGGAGCCGCCATTATCGGCACTGCAGATTGGCCAAAACTACTGGGTGGAGCTGGCATGGTGCTAGCAAATATCATATGTGCTTTCCGCCCCCGCGCCACCGCCGGATTGCTCTACAATCTCTCCATTGGACCTTATAATAAGGGATTCCCCCAGCGTACCGGCGGAGAATGGCTCACCCGCGACGAAGCTGTAGTGGATGCTTATATTGCCGATCCACTTTCCGGATATATCTCCACCAATGGTCTTTTCCGAGAATTAATGCGCGGCACCAAGCGGGTATCTCAGCCCGCACGTTTTCAGCTACCGGTGCAGCTGCCGCTCTATATCGCTTCGGGAGAAGTAGATCCGGTAGGCGGAGCAAAAGTAGTCAAGAAAGTTGCTGCCGCCTATAAGCAGGCAGGGCAAACTGACCAAGAAATACATATTTATCCGCAGGCGCGCCACGAAATTTTCCAAGAAATTAATCGCGCGGAAGTATTTGCTGATTTAGGTGCTTGGCTACGAAAAGAAGTAGAAAAAGCTACTCCGGCTTAATACGCTAAATATCGCAAATAGAAGCGTGGTCTATTTAACGGCAATTTCCGCCGAAAAAAGCTGCGGAG
>NZ_CAMXYE010000003.1 GCF_947253055.1 uncultured Arcanobacterium sp.
TTAGAAATTCGCGCGCGCATACTCGGAGCCTTTGAATTAGCTGAACTGACTTCCGATCCACAAGAGCGAGCCGAATTACTCACTTTTATGGTGATAGGTGGTGGGCCCACCGGCGTAGAGGTAGCAGGGCAGATATGTGAATTAGCTACGCGCACGCTGCGCGGAGAATTTCGGAATTTTTCCCCGGCCGAGGCGCGAGTAATTTTAGTGAATCGCAGTGAACATCCACTGCGAGCTTTTGGAGAAAATATCAGCCGGCGCACTATAGCAGAATTGAAGAAACTCGGCGTGGAAGTCTGGACGGGCCAGACGGTCGTTAATATCGATTCCCGCAGCGTCACTCTGCGCAGTAGCACTGGAGAAGAGCAAGTAGTGCCTTGCAGCTGTAAAGTGTGGTCGGCAGGAGTACAGGGAGCAGCAATTGGGAAGAAACTGGCTGCTGCTACTGGCGCTGAAGTAGATAGGGCGGGCAGAGTACGCGTAGAGCCCAATTTGACGCTTCCGGGGCATCCAGAAATTTTCGTAATAGGTGATTTAATGGCTTATCCGGGAGTGCCGGGAGTGGCCCAGGGAGCGATTCAATCAGCAGATTTTGCTACGCAGACTATTCTGGCTCGGTTGCATCACACGGATCCGCCCGCTCAGTTCCATTATCGCGATAAAGGCTCTATGGCTATAATCGGGAAAGCGCAGGCAGTAGCAAAAATTGGAAAAGTGGAATTACATGGTTTCCCAGCTTGGGCAGCCTGGTGTGCTTTACATCTTTTCACGCTCACCGGTTTCAAGAGTCGTTTTTCCACTCTTGCCCGCTGGGCAATTAGTTTTCTTTCCAGCGGGCGCTCCGAGCGCTCTATAACTAACCAGCAATTGGCGGGAAGATTGGCACTCAAGACACTCGGGCCGCACGCTACTGGGCATCTGATGGAAAAGGCAATATCTCTACCACCGTGGAAAGAAGATACTCCGGCCTAAGGTATTTCTGCGAGTGGGAAGGCAGCCAAGTAGCCGAGTAAATTTTATAAATCTAATCGCACAGTGGGCAAGATTTACAAAGGCAGCCGGCTTATTGGGCAGAATTCTCGCATATATACCAGCTCGCGGAGTTGGCTGGGATTATCTCAGCTTGGCATCCACCTGCCGTATTAAAAGCTAAATTGGTTAAATTCCAGGTAGACGGTACGGAAAATTCCTGCGCAGCGAGATTTACTACACACACCCCGCGCCCAGCACGAAAAGCTAGTACATTGCCGACATCTTTATCACTCAACCATTGCAGATTACCGATCGGGTGAAAAATCTCCGCGCGCAGCTTAAGCAATTTTCGATATTTAGCGAGAAAAGAATCGGAAAGTTTTTCTTGCCTGCTGCGCGCATACTTAGCAAACCACTCCGGCTGCGGCAGCCACAGCGTGTGCTTCTCAGCAGTAGAAAACCCGAAATTCTGTTTTTCTGCATCCCAAGGTAAGGGTATCCGACAGCCGTCTCTACCTTTATCTACGCCTTGGCTGCGCAGCCAAATGGGATCTTGGCGCGCCGCATCTGGAATATCTAAGTATTCTGGCAATCCGAGTTCTTCCCCCTGGTAAATAAAAGTAGACCCCGGCAGAGCCAATACTAGAGCTATAGCAGCTAAAGCACGTCTGGTGCCCAGCTCAATATCTGTTTGCGCAAAATTCCGACCCGCCGCGATCATGGCTGCAGCTGAAGGATTATCGGCCACTTGGTTTTGCCCATAGCGGGTGACGGCACGATGTACATCGTGGTTAGCGAGAGCCCAAGCGGGGAAATTATTTCCGGCGCATTCCGTTAAGGCAAAATCGATTGCTGCGCGCATTTCCGGTGCTTTCCAGGGCTGGACTAAAAGATCGAACGCAAAGGCTTGGTGCAATTCATCAGGGCGTACATATTCGCCTTTCGCTACTCCCGCTGGCAACCAAACTTCACCTACGAGATATTTTCCTCCTCGCTCATCGCCGCAAGCGCGCCAACTGCGGTAAATATCATGCACTTCTGGCTGGTTCCACATCCGCCAATTGTAGCTATAGGGAAAATCAGGGCTCGTATCGTCGCCGAGGTCGGCAGATTTGAAATTGCCGTGCGCCACGTCAATCCGAAATCCATCTACTCCGCAGTCGTACCAAAAATTGAGAATAGAAAGAAACTCTTGAGCTACTTCGGGGTTACGCCAATTGAAATCTGGCTGGCTGGAATCAAAAAGATGTAAATACCATTGCCCTGCTTCCCCGGAAGGTTCCGTAATTCTACTCCAGGCTGACCCACCAAAGACGCTTTGCCAATTA
This sequence comes from uncultured Arcanobacterium sp., assembly GCF_947253055.1. GTDB lineage: Bacteria > Actinomycetota > Actinomycetes > Actinomycetales > Actinomycetaceae > Arcanobacterium_A. The sequence goes on from NZ_CAMXYE010000003.1 coordinate 2,301, forward strand.
TTCGGAGGCAGTTCCCCGTTTTCTCCCCGCCCGGAGCGAAAGATAAAGCGATTGCGCTCCGGCGAATCTGGAGCAGAGTGAAGAGCCGCTTGAAACCATGCATGCTCTACCGAGCAATGATTGGGCACTATATCCATTAATACCTGCAAACCATAAGCATGGGCTTGCTCTATTAGCTGCAAAAAATCTGCAAAAGTGCCATATTCTGGGTTAATAGAGCGGTAATCCGAAATATCGTATCCGTGGTCGTGCTGCGGGGAGGGATAGCAGGGGTTAATCCAGATAGCATCACAGCCTAAATCGGCAATGGCCGGAAGTTTTTCACGTAAGCCAACCAAATCGCCGATTCCATCTCCATTGCCGTCATAAAAAGAACGTAAATATACTTGGTAGATTACTCCGGTACAAAGTTTTGCTACTTTATCAGTCAATATTCTCTTTACACTCTTTCTTTTTCTCGCTCGCCATTAAATTAAGCTTTACTGCTTATATTAGCGGCTCTATTACTAGCCTTAGATATTCCACTACAAAAACTAGAATAACTGCTGCCCGGTGCATAAAAATCTCGAAATAAATTTGCCCCTTTCCTCTTAGTTCCAAGAAAAGGGGCTCGTGCGCGAGAGGGGACTCGAACCCCTACGCCCGCAGGCACTAGAACCTAAATCTAGCGCGTCTACCAATTCCGCCACTCGCGCATCTTTGCCTATTTACCACCCGCGATACTTGCTATATCTTCTGCTTCGGCTCACTAAGTTTTCTTAGCAGACCGCGCTCGGCATAATAAACAGAACGTGATTAAGCATAACGGGATTTTTAGTAAATATTCAAACTGGCAAACTCACAATTTTTGCTGCAACCGATCGACATGCCCCTTCGCGCGCACTCCGTATTCAGCTTGCACTATTTTTCCATCTTTACCGACTACAAAGGTGGAACGGATTACTCCGCGCACAATTTTTCCAAAATTCTTTTTCTCTCCATAAGCTCCCCAGGCGCTGAGCACCTCTTTTTCTGGGTCAGCAGCAAGTGGAAAATTAAGGCTCTGCTTTGCTTGAAATTTTTCCAGCCGCTCCACCGGGTCCGGGGAAATCCCCAATATTCCGTAGCCCTCCTTCTGTAATTCGCTATAGGAGTCCCGAAAATCACAGGCTTCTGTGGTGCAACCCGGAGTCATAGCGCGCGGATAGAAATAGATAATATAGCCTTTTTCCACCTTGGTAAGTGCTTGAGAAAGAGTGAAGTTTCCTCCTCCAGCCAGCGGTAACGTAAAGTCAGGAGCGGTTTCACCCACTTCTAATTTCGCCATTTTTACTTCCTTTCCTAATTAATCACTGCATTGGCACGCATTTAAATCGCTTTATTTGCGCATATTATCGCAATAAAGCTGCAAAGATATCAGCGAAATAAAAATCAAAAATCCAACTACCATCGGAATTATCCCCCATTGAGTAGGGAATATAATTCCCGTTCCGAGCGCTCCCCCGGCGGCCCAAAAAGTATTTTCTTTTCGCCAACCAATTAAAGCAGCCGCTAGAGCAGCTATTCCGATAATCCCAATCCCGAAAACAGCGGGCTGCGCACCGGCCACGAAAAGATTTCGTATTCCGAGTATTGCCATCAGAAGAGCAAAAAGTGCGCTCGTATTGAGGAGGAATCTTAAAATTTTTTCCATAAAACTACTCTACCTGCACTTCCTAAGTTTTCTGCGCTATCCGTGCTTTCTGCACTTCCTGCGCTACCCGTGCTTCCTGCGCTTCCTGTACTTGCTCCTGGCTGCTAGCTATTCGAAGTGAGCCCTAGGGCTTTTCCTACCCACGGAGCAATTCTTCGGAAAGCAGCTCGCCGATGGGAGATACGATTTTTCTCTTCCGGAGTCATTTCAGCTAAGGTACGCTGCGCACCTTGCGGCACGAATATTGGATCGTATCCAAAACCATTTGTTCCAGCCGGCGCAAAGCACAAACTACCATATATTTGCCCGCTACAGGTCTTCCAGCGCCCATCCGGCAGAGCGAGAGCAGCGGTACAAGTAAAATTAGCTCCCCGGCTCCCCTCTGGCACATCTGCCAATTGGGCGAGCAACAACTCTAAATTTTCTCTATCTGCGCCGTGCTTTCCACTCCAGCGCGCTGAAAATATGCCAGGAGCTCCACCCAAGATATCTACCCGTATTCCAGAATCATCAGCTAAAGCGGGAATCCCCACCGCCCGGGCGGCTTCCCCGGCCTTTATTAAGGCATTTCCAGCAAAAGAAGTCGCATCTTCTACTGGTTCGGGAATTTCCAAATCAGCTGCCGATATCAGCATAGTAGGAGAAAATCCGGGAAGAGCTGCCGCGAGAATCTCGCGAATTTCCGCTACTTTATGCTGATTGTGCGTGGCAAGCAGTATTTTTGGCTCTGGCATCTATCTTCTCCGCTCTTCCTAAAATTTCTTCTCCGCCCGTCCTAAGATTCAGCTAAAGCTTTTTGCTGAATCAGGCTCAATTCATGGCAACCTTGCTGCGCCAAAGCTAATAGCTTTTCCAGCTCCGCTTGCGCAAAAGGCGCCCCTTCGGCGGTGCCTTGAATTTCAATAAATTTTCCTTGCCCCGTCATTACCACATTCATATCTGTTTCAGCGCGCGAATCTTCTTCGTAAGGCAAATCTAGGCAGGGCTGCCCGTCAATAATCCCTACCGATATGGCAGATACCGTATCGCTGAGCACGGCTTCCGGGCTAGCTGCGTGCACATATCCGCGCTCTATTCCCCACGCTATTGCCTCCCAGAGTGCCACATAAGCGCCGGTAATAGAGGCAGTGCGAGTGCCACCGTCTGCTTGTAGCACATCGCAATCCAGAATAATCGTATTTTCCCCGAGAGCTGCCATATCCACCACTGCGCGCAGCGAGCGCCCTAGTAGACGCGATATTTCTTGCGTACGGCCACTTATTTTTCCGCGTACCGATTCCCGGGCATTACGCGTATCCGTAGCTCGGGGAAGCATGGCATATTCGCCAGTCACCCACCCTAGCCCGGAATCTTTGCGCCACCGCGGCACTCCTTCCGTAAACGAAGCCACACACAGTACTTTCGTATTGCCAAACTCTACTAGTACCGAGCCTTCGCCGTGGCTGAGAAAATGCCGCGTGATTTTCACCGGACGCAATTCATTTACTTGCCGGCCATCTTTCCTTATTTTATTACTCATAAGAACAGAATAACGCGCTTAGAACTCATATACCTTGCCAGGAGCGGCAATAGATATATCTCCAGAGTAGATAGCGGAAACATCTTTATAGGCCAGCTCGCTACTCGTCCAAGGCTGCAGATGTGTAAGTACCACTCGTTTAGCTTGTGCATCGCGAGCTAATTCACCAGCGCGTACACCCGTCATATGTACTCCCCGGACGGTATCCCGGCCAGTTTCAAAGGCGGCTTCTGCCAATAAAAGATCTGCATCTTGCGCTGCCTGTACAGCTCCTTCGCAGTAATCGGTATCTCCGGTATAAGCGAATATCGATTCTTTTTGGCTATCATTTTCCCGCGGTCCGCGCAGGCGAATGCAGTAAGCCTCTATAGGGTGCCAAGCGGGGAAAAACTCCATGGTGAAAGGCCCGAGGCGCAAAGTATTTTCCGCTTTCGCCACGAGAAACTTAAATTCTCCGGTGTAATCTTCAAATTCTGGATCAGCGGAAATACCTCGGACGCGCGCTGCTCCGTCGCCGGGGGTAATTACGGGAATCTGCCCGAGCGGCCCATCGGGATGCCAACGGCGATATACCTGCATACCAACAATATCCGCGATATGGTCAGCGTGCATATGTGAAATTACAATGCCATCTAAGAAAGCCGGATTGATATAACGCAAAGATTGCCCCATAGCTCCGGGCCCGAAATCAAAAATAAGAGAATAAGTACGGATTGTACCTTTCTCATCTGGAGCCTCGGCCTGTAAAAGATAACTGGAAGCAGCCGCATCTTTACCAGACATAGAGCCAGTGCAACCAATAATCGTCAGTCTCACTCTGAATCCTTTCCCGCCGCATAATCGACAATAGGAATCACGTGACGCACTTCCGGGCCGAGAAAACGGCTAGCGAGCTTAGCAAAATCTTGTGCATCGCCAGTGGCATAGAAATTATACACTGGTTTTTGGGCGTAATCCGCCATCATATTTTGCGCTAGAAGCTGCTGATATACATCTTTTGCCGTCTCTTCGGCAGAAGATACGAGCGCCACTTCTTCTCCCATCACATAGGAAATCACTCCAGATAGTAAAGGATAATGAGTACATCCGAGCACGAGCGTATCCACTCCTGCCGCTTTTATCGGAGCTAGATATTGCCGAGCTACTTCTAATAGCTCTGGACTATTGGTAATACCTTTTTCTACGAATTCCACAAAGCGCGGGCAAGCCGCCATAGTGAGCTCTAAATTGGGGGCAGCCGCAAAAGAATCAGCATAAGCACCCGAGCTAATAGTGGTCTGCGTGCCGATTACCCCAATTTTTCCGTTGCGAGTGGTCACTACTGCGTGGCGAACTGCCGGCTGAATTACCTCTGCGATTGGGATTCCCGCCTTTTGGGTATAGCGCTCGCGGGCATCTCGCAGCACCGCAGAAGAGGCAGAATTACAGGCTATTACGAGCATCTTTACGCCCGAATCCACCAATTTATCCATCACTTCGAGTGCGAGCGAACGCACCTGCGCAATTGGGCGCGGCCCGTACGGAGAATTTTTGGTGTCGCCAATGTAATTAATGGATTCGTGCGGAAGCTGGTCAATAATTGCGCGCGCTACCGTCAGGCCTCCTAGGCCGGAATCAAAAATCCCTATCGGCGCATTGTTCATAGTATCTACTTTACGTCCTTAAAGGAGCAATCAAGGGCCGAGGGCAGTGAATCTTACCACCACTCTTTTACTCCCCCTATTTTCATTTTCTTTCCGTTCTATTTTATAAATTAAAAAATTATATCTAAAAATATTTGTATGTAAATGAGGTGGCGATAAAGACTTTTTAGGGCTTTAGTACTATGGTAAAAATATGAAACCTTTTACTGGCAGCACTGCTCTGCTCACTGATATGTACGAACTCACTATGCTGGAATCCGCTTTAGAGGACGGCACGGCGCAACGCCACTCAGTTTTTGAAGTGTTCTCGCGGCGTTTGCCCGGTAGTAGGCGCTATGGAGTAGTGGCAGGAGTTGCCCGCGTACTAGAAGCCGTAAAACAGTTTCATTTTTCCGAAGAAGATATTGCCTACTTACGCCAAGCGCAGGTGGTAAACGAAAATACTCTGCAGTGGCTAGCTGATTACCATTTCTCTGGCGATATCCACGGCTACGCTGAGGGCGAATGCTATTTCCCGCACGCCCCTCTGCTCACTGTTACCGGATCTTTTGCCGAATGTGTGCTGCTGGAGACGGTAGTACTTTCAATTTTGAACTATGATTCGGCGGTAGCTACCGCAGCTTCTCGTATGACTATTGCCGCTCACGACCGGCCTTGCCTAGATATGGGGGCACGGCGGGCACACGAAATGGCAGCTGTGGCGGCGGCACGCGCCTGCGTAGTAGGAGGATTTGTAGGCACTTCTAATTTAGAGGCGGGGCGTTCCTACGGAATTAAGCCGATAGGTACTTCTGCACACGCTTTTACGCTGCTCCACGATTCAGAAGAAGCCGCTTTTGCCAGCCAGATTTCCACGATGGGCGCTGACACTACCCTGCTGGTAGATACTTATGATGTAAAGCAAGGAGTGGAGCGGGCCGTAGAAGCAGCTCGCGCCGCGGGCGGAGAACTCGGCTGCGTACGGCTTGATTCTGGAGATTTAGTGGCGCAAGCTTTCCAGGTGCGCGAGCAGCTAGATGCCTTGGGAGCAGTTTCCACCAAGATAACCGTCACCTCTGACCTCGATGAATATTCAATTGCCGCTCTCAATGCAGCGCCGGTAGATTCCTATGGCGTAGGTACCCGGGTAGTAACTGGCTCGGGCCACCCCACCGCGGAGCTAGTGTACAAGCTAGTAGCGCGCGAGAATAAAGACGGCGAACTGGAGAAAGTAGCGAAGCGAGCCGGCGGAAAGAGCACCGTGGGAGGAATGAAAATTGCCGGGCGTATCCATGACGAAACAGGGCGCGCAGCCGGCGATATTATAGTTGCCGCCCACACTTGGGAAGAAGGCTTAGCTTATCTGGAATCGCGGGAAGCTCGCCCACTCCAAGTAGAGTTGGTAAAAGGTGGAGTAATAAACGAAAAGTATGCCAATATGGATTCACTAGCTTTAGCAGCAGAGCGGCATCGCAATTCGCGGGCGGCTCTTCCTTACGCAGCTTGGCGCCTTTCGGAAGGGGAACCAGGAATTCCTACCGAAATGGTAGATATTTTCTAATCTTTAGTTACTCGGCGTGCCCGGGCCAAAAGGCCAAGAATCTCCGCCACCTTTACCTAATTTGGCATAGATTTCTTTACAAGTCGGGCAGAGCGGAAATCTATCAGGATTGCGCACCGGAATCCAGACTTTTCCGCAGAGAGCTACCACCGGCGTCCCCTCCACTAGAGATTGCGTAATACGATCTTTACGCACATAGTGAGCGTAGCGTTCATTATCGCCCGGACTGTAGCTTTCTTCCGGCCGTTCTAGTACGGATATAGCGCTTTCGTGCTGCGTTTCCGGGCCGGCCGGGGCCGCATGGGGATCAGAAGTACTCATATTCTCATTCTATGCAGAAGGCGGGAAGAATTAAATTCTTCCCGCCTTTTTGCAATTTGGAAAAGCACTGCGGCTTCTCCCTACTTTCTTTTACAGAAAATTACTTACTTGCTCACAGCCTTCTTCAAGGTGGAACCGGGGGTAATCTTTACTCCGAAGCCCGCAGGAATAAGGATTTCTTCCTTGGTGCGGGGGTTGCGGCCCTTCCGGGCTGCCCGTTCGGTACGCTGTACCGACATTAAACCAGTAATCTTTACTGCTTCGCCCGCAGAAAGCGAATCAATCAATACACTCTGCAAACCGGCAATTGCTTTATCGGCATCGGTTTTGGTCAAACCGGATACTTCAGCAATCTTCGCAATAAGTTCAGTACGGTTGAGGGCCATTTCTTTCCTCTCGAATAATAGTTGATATTTCAGCTCCTACTCTCAGCCCCAAAGGACCGAGCGTCAGTAGGTTGCTACCTGCAATCTAGCGGAAATTTACTGCTAAACACCAATTCTAGCGAGATTTGCTATATTTACCACCTTCCACGCAAAAAAATTTTCACATTAACCTCATTTTTCACAATTTCTTTATCCCGCTGAACTGCGAAAAGCTCCGAATTTTGCGCAAAAATACTTGCAGAAACTATCAAAAAATGCGATTGTGGCACTATGGGTTTACAAAGTTTTTCTTCCCTCTTAGAAATGGCGATACCGATTATACGCAAGGCGGGAGAGATCGCTTTAGACCCTCCTATCCCCCTCGACGTAGCCACCAAGAGCGGGCGCAATGATTTAGTGACGGCAGTCGATAAATATTTAGAGGATTTTATTGCCCAAAAACTACACGCAGCAAGCGGCTATCCACTTATGGGGGAAGAAGGCCATAAGGTAGATTCTCTGCAGGGCAGAATCTGGGTATTAGACCCGATAGATGGGACCTTGAATTATGTGTATACGCGGCGCGACTGGGCTATTTCTTTAGCGCTCTACGAAGAGGGAATACCGCAGGTAGGAATTATTCTCGACCCGACGGCGAATATCCTCTATACCGCAGTGCGCGGCGGCGGCGCCTATAAAAACGGAGTAGTGCTTCCAGCACTAGGGACACAAGGCTTAGCAGAAGGGGTGCTTATTACTTCTCCATATGACGTAGAGACTTATCCTTTTCTTCGCTCCGCTATTGCGGTTTCGCGCGGCCAGCGCCGCTATGGAGCAGCCGCTCTAGAATGTGCAGAGGTGGCGAGTGGGCAGGCCGCAGCTTTTGTGCATAGCCATATTTCGCCTTGGGATATCGGCGCTGCTTTAGTGCTAGGAACAGAAACAGGCGCCTGTGTAGAGCGAATAGACGGCTCTGCTTTTGCACCTCTAGAAAGTGGTTCCATTATTTATGCTTGGCCGCAGGTAGCTAGAGATTTACGAAAATTGCAATTCTCGGCATAGATCTGCCAGGTGATTTCCTAGCACCGCTTAGCAATAAATAGCAGAACGCCGGCTAACAACCTAACAACCCCAATGTGATACAGAAAGGGCGCCAGAATTATTTAATAATTCTGGCGCCCGCATACGTCTAAATCAGAAAATTTCCAATACTGGAATTATCTCAGTGATGCGTACGCGTTAAATCCGCCTTGGCCGGATCGATTTTCGGAGCCCGCGTAATTAGCTTATGCCCCGCCCAGAGGAACAGGAAGAGCGGTAGACCGATATAGCTGGAGAGCAAGGAGAGGAAATCTCCATTGCCTACCAGAGCTTCAAAGTTCTGCCCTAATATCACGAGGACACACATAACTAGAGCTAAAATTGGCCCGAAGGGGTAGAGCGGGGATTTGTAAGGAAGATCCTTTATATCATGCCCTTGCGCCACATAGGCACGCCGGAACTTCAAATGGCACCAGGCAATCCCTACCCAAGTGATGAATCCGGCTAAACCGGAGGCATTTACGAGCCAGGTATAGGCTTGCCCGCTTCCCAGCAGCGAAAGGAAAAAGCCCATTAACCCGATTAGCGAAGTAGCTAGTAGGGCGGGCATGGGGATACCGCGCCGAGTAGTGCGCGAAAATACCTTTGGTGCTTTTCCGGAAACGCTCAAGGCGTGCAGCATCCGAGTAGATACGTACAGGCCAGAATTGCCGGCAGAGAGGACGGAGGTCAAAATTACGGCATTCATAATAGAGGCGGCCGCCGCCACTCCCGCTCTTTCAAAGACTAAAGTGAAGGGGCTAAGAGCGATATCTCCATCTGGATTCAATAGAGCCGGATCAGTATAAGGTACGAGGAAACCGATAATGGCGATGGCCCCAATATAGAAGAGCAGAATTCGCCAGAAAATGGAGCGGACTGCGCGCGGAATAGTTTTCACTGGATCCGCCGTCTCCCCGGCAGCAATTCCGAGCATTTCCGTGCCCTGAAAAGAGAAACCAGCAATCATGAACACTGCCAAGATACCCACTCCGCCATTTACGAAGGGAGCCTCACCGAGCTGCCAATTGGCGAAACCGGGAGATTTACCACCCATGATTCCAACTACCATCAGTAGCCCGAGGCCGAGGAATACTACTACCGTCACCACTTTAATGAGGGCAAACCAGAATTCTCCTTCCCCGAAACTCCGGACGGAAAAAGCGTTGATTAAAAATAGCAGCAGCAAGAAAGCCAGTGACCAGATCCAGGAAGGCACGTGCGGGAACCAATACTGCATAACGATAGCTGCCGCTACCAGTTCAGCTGCGACAGTAATAGCCCAGTTGTACCAATAGTTCCAGCCAGTGGCGAATCCAAAAGAGGGGCTGACGAAGCGAGTACCGTACTCTTCGAAAGAGCCCGATACTGGCATATAGGTAGCCATCTCTCCTAAAGACTGCATCAGGAAGTAAACCATTACACCAATTAAAGCGTAAGCGAGCAAGGCTCCACCGGGGCCTGCTTGAGAAATAGTAGCTCCAGAAGCTACAAATAGGCCGGTGCCAATTGCCCCGCCTATGGCAATCATATTTAAGTGCCGAGCGCGGAGGCTTCGGCGTAAACCGCCATTTTGCTCATGTTGCGTCGAATTATTCTGCACGCTTTCCTCCATTGTTTGAGTATGCAGTAATTAAACCCCACTAAAGCAGGAAAATCAAAAACTGCCGCAGCATTTTTTCGAAAACTACATACTTAGCGTAGTCGGATTTTTTTACAGAGCGAAGCAGGCGCGCACTCTAGCTACTAAATAATTGGCCGCTCACTATTTTTCAGATTTTCAAAAAGCACCAAACGCAGCGCGGTGTAGTGTAACGCGGTGTGATAAATTTAGCGAAAGACTCAGCGCGGCAAAATCTCCCGGTACAGAGCCGCCAAGATTTTTCCCGCCTCCGCATCGGAATTAGGTGGAGCTAGGCGCGTAAATTTTTCGCCACCTGCCTTTTGAAACTCACCCCTATTTAGTACATCCAGCTCATAAAGAGTCTCTATGCAGTCGGCAAAAAAGCCCGGCGTGAGTAAAAGTATATTCTTTACCCCTTCGCGCGGCAGTTCCCGCATCCGCTCGATAGTAGCCGGGTGGAGCCATTTACCAGGGCCAAATTTAGATTGAAAAGTCATCTCGTGCGGATAATCCCCTACCCGATCCATAATCGCAGCTACCGTCTGTGCGCATTGCCGAAAATAGCTAGTAGGAGCATGCGCCGCCCGGAGTGGCACCCCGTGAAAAGAAAAAATAATTTTATCCGGATTTTCGCGGGCAATTTTTTCCTGTAGCTTTTCTGCATACCAAGCTATATATTGCTCCTGCACCTGCCAGGAATCTGCCCAGTGTAGGCGTGGAGCTCCCTCCCTTGCGCAGTAAGCCTCCGCCTGCCTTCTAATATCGCACACCGTAGAAGGGGCATACTGCGGATAAAGCGGAATTATCGCTAATTCTTCTATCGCCTCTTCTGCCACGAGCTGCGCAATAACATCAGCGATACGGGGTGCGGTATAGGTATTGGCATAGGCCACCGCCACTTCCGGTAATTCAGCTTGGAGAGCTACTGCCTGTGCTTGCGTATGTACTTGTAAAGGAGATCCATCTGCCAGCCAAATATGTTCATATTGGGGGCGAATTTTTTCCGGGCGGATTTTTAAGACTACGTGCCGCAAAATAGGCTTCCAGAGCCAAGCGGGAAAATCTACTACTGCCGGATCAGAAAGAAATTCCTGGAGAAAATCTGCAATATCTGGCGGAGTTGGAGAGGTGGGAGTTCCCAACGCTACTATAAGGCACCCATATTTCATATGGCTAGTTTACGGTAAGGAAAAGAACGGCACTACTCTAGTTCCTGTATTTCCCGGTTGAGCACGCCCTCGTGCTCAAGGTGCCCCGGCTCTTCAATTTGAATCGTCACGTGTTCAATATGGAAACAACGGCGCATATGGCCGGTAGCTTCGTCGAGTATCCGGGTGCGTTCCGGAAGAGAAGACGCAGCCGCATCTACCACTATATGAGCGCTCATGACCGGCACCCCACTAGTGAGCGCCCATACGTGTAAAGAATGTACCTCTGCTACACCGTCTATCTCTTTTATTTCCGCAAGCAGTTGCTGTAAATCAATTCCCGCCGGCACTCCTTGTAAAATTATATTTACCGCCTGCCGGAGCAAAGCAAAGGCACGGGGCAGCACAAATACCCCAATCAACGCCGCCGCTACTGCATCCGCGCGCCGCCACCCCAGCGTGAGGTTAAGTACCGCCGAAAGAATAATTGCCAGCGAACCAATGCCGTCACTTATCACTTCCAAAAAAGCAGCTTTCATATTTAAACTCTCAGCGGCTCCTTGCCGAAGAATAAAGAAAGAAAGCGTGGAGGCGCTGAGTCCAATTACCGCCATGATTATGACGCCAGTGCTGGCAATAGCCGGGGGGTTTAGCCAGTGTTTGACTGCCTCTATAAGAATGAAAGTCCCCACTACGAAAAGTAGTACGCAATTAATAAGTACGGCAAGAATTTCCGCCCGCATCATTCCATAAGTGAGGTTTTTTGTGGCTTTACGCGTGGAGAGAATCGAGGCAATTAAGGCCACGAGAATTCCCCCGCTATCTACTCCCATATGCATAGCTTCCGCCAATAGAGCCAAGCTGCCGGTGAGCCAAGAAGTAAGTAACTGGCCGATTATTATGCAGAGATAGATACCAAAGACTATCGCCAAACGAATGCGGTATTTCGCAGTCGTGGCCATTGGAGAAGCAGCAGAACCACCAGTGGGAATATGGGAATGAGAATGAAAGTGAGAATGGGAATGCGAATGCTCAGCTGAATGGGACTGCGCCGCCGATTCACCAGGTGAATGCAGATGCGAATGAGAATGGGAATTTTCGCTGCCCATTGCAGACCTACCTCCTCGCTACCCTTTATTTACCTCTATATATACTCTTAAACTAAGAGATATCAGTAAATGGGTAGAAAATAGTGCACTTAAAATGGCATATGCGCCATTTTCTGGTATCTAGAATATCGATAACTAAAATACCTAGATTTTATTTAGGTTCCCCTTACTAGCAACCCAATCCTAATAGTAATTTAAGGGGTGCTAGCCGTCAATATACCAAAACTTAAAAATAGCTGCCTCCCTAAACTCAGGGAGGCAGCCAGTTAATTGAGTATCTAGGCGCTGGATTTAGAGCTGACCCGTCAAATCAAAGGAAGGAGTGAGAGTAGCGTCTCCTACTTCCCACTTGGCTGGGCAAACTTGACCAGGATTGTTGTATACGTATTGCGCCGCTTTTACCTTGCGCAATAATTCCTTCGCATTCCGCCCTACTCCTTCCGAAGTGGTCTCCACGTACTGGATAATCCCCTTTGGATCGATTAAAACCGTAGTGCGGTCGGCCGCTCCTTCTCCGGGGCGAAGCGAATCGAAAGCTTCGGTGATTTCGAAGCTGGGATCGCCCACCATCGGAAATTCAATCTTCCCAATCCGCGGCGAAGAATCATGCCATGCCTTGTGCGAAAAATGCTTATCAGTAGATACCGAATAAATCTCTACTCCCAACTTTTGAAACTCGGGGTAGAGCTCTGCCATATCTTCTAGCTCGGTAGGGCAGACAAAAGTAAAATCGGCGGGGTAGAAAAAGAGGATTGCCCACTGACCGGCATAATCTTCACTCCCTACTTCTACGAAATCACCTTTGTGGTATGCCATTCCTTTCCAAGAAGCAGCGGGGGTGTTTATAAGTGCCATATTTACTTTTTATTCTCCTTAGCTATTACTTTTATTCTCCTTAGCTATTACTTATTTTGTTTCTTAAATACGATTACCAGGCAGAAGACTGCAGCGGCTAATTCTACTAAGGCCGCGATAAACATGAATACCAGACCTACACCAGTGACACCGGTTCCAGAAGTATTGGAAATTGCCGAAAGCATTTTAATGCTCAGAATGAGGCCAATGAGGGCACCCAAAGCGCCAGCTGCCGCATATGCCCATTTCTTCCGCTGCCAGATTGCCAATACCGCCGGCACCGTCACTAAAATAATCGCGAAGAGAATCCAACCGCCGTGGAAGGAATACTCCGCACCAAAAAATTTGCCGTTGGCAAAGAAGTTTAGCGAAGTGTTTATGATAGGAACTTTGACCACTGGCAAGAAAAGACTAATAAAAGCCAATAGCTGCGAACCGAGCAATACCGCCGGAGCTACCAGCCCTAAATCTATTCCTTTGGCATTTTTAGTACGCGGAATATCTCCTTTCAAAGTGGCAGCTTGCTCTACTACATTCGGAGTTACGCGGTTATTCACAAAAGTCTTGGCACCGACAGCGAACTGTTTTAGCCCCTCCTGCATATCACCGACTGAGTTATCGGCGACTCGCTCTTCTTTTACGAGACCATTCTCGACGGCTTCCTGATATTCCCGCAAAGTAGGCTCGCGCCCATTATCTTGCTGAAATTTTTCTTGCCAAGCAGCCTGCGAAAACGGCTCCGGCGCCGGCGCAGTATCTTTTCTTCTATCTTCAATCCACGCCTGCAAAGCGGGATAGCAATTAGGGTGCCGTTCCACTTCTCCCCATAAATCAGAGCGTTTAGCAGCAATATCAGCTAATTCTTGTGCAGTTATTTGCGGATCTTTCATATTTTCCGCAGTTATAGTTTTCGGATCGTACGCCATAGCGCCCTACTTTCCCTAATTGACTAATATTCACGTCTCATACTAGTCAATTTAGAAAAGCTCTGGCAATAATGTAGAGCACTTTATTAAAAACTCCACGGGCACAAAACTGGAGAAGTTCCGATATTCATTGCAGAAAGCCATTATTTTCGACTACTCTCGAAAGTGAAGATATGTAAAAAAATTTCCTATGTCCGGAGATATTTAGCGTAGATATTTCGAAGATTGTAGAAGTAGTAATACTTCTAAACACAAAAATATCGAAGTATTTAGGAAATATTAGACCGGGAAGTACTGGATTAGGCCACAGGCCGGTATAGAGAGAAGAAAATTATGGATAATAACGCTGAGAACAATTCCCTTACCCCTCCTCCACCACCATTGCCACCCACACCCCCGGCACCGCCCGCGCCTGCGGCCCCACCGACGCCAGAAACTACGCCGGTAGCGCCCGCGCCAGAATCTACGCCGGTAGCGCAGATTAATCCACCAGCCTCGAGCGCTCCAGCTGCGCCGAGCACTCCTAATATCCCTAATCTCCCTAACCTCCCGAATAATGGAGAAAAGAAAAAAGGGAAAGGGAAAAAGTGGATAATTTTCGCTGTCATTGCGCTAGTAATCTTGCTGGCAGGCGGAATTTCTTACAAAGTAGTGGCGGGGAGATTTTCTGCGGAAAATACGGCAGAAAAATATCTTTCGGCGCTGGTAGACGGAAAAGCCAGCAAAGCCTTAGCAGCATACGATCCCAATTACAACTCGCGCGAGCGCATCCTGCTCACGGATGAAATATATAGCAAAGCGAAAGATCGCCCCAGCGATTTCCAGATTTTAAATGTAATTGCACAGGAAAATTCAGCAACAAAAAATTCTTCGAAGGACTCTAAAATAACGCGCAGCGTCGGGATAGAAGCCGAGCTGACCATCGATATGAAGAAGTACCCGGTATATCTCACCGTGGAAGAACGCGGCAAGAAATTCGGTTTATTCAACAATTGGGTAATTACTGATGCTCCGCTGGGCACAATGAATATCGATAATACCGCTGGAAAGCTTTCTATCAATGGTGTGGAAGTAGATTTATCGGCCTTGAGTGAAGGAGAAGATGACGGGGGCTCCTACTACCTCCCAGCTTTCCCCGGGACCTATACAGTTGCGGCACAGAGCAATGAAGATTTAATTACTTCCGATAGCGATACCGAAGTGGTGGTACCGGTAGATGGCAGTAGCAAATACGTGCAACTTGATATGCAGTTCACTGATGAAGTGCTTAAGCAGGCGCAAGAGCAGGTGAAAGCTCACTACGATAAGTGCATGGAATCTACCACTTTTGAAGTGGCAGACTGCCCGGATTTAGAGATGCAAGATCCGGTGTATAAAGCCATTAGCGAGATTAAACGTAGCTGGAAGAAAGATCCAAAAATTTCTCTTGATAGCAAGTCTCC
The DNA here is from genome assembly GCF_947253055.1 of uncultured Arcanobacterium sp. Taxonomy (GTDB): domain Bacteria; phylum Actinomycetota; class Actinomycetes; order Actinomycetales; family Actinomycetaceae; genus Arcanobacterium_A. The sequence continues at coordinate 17,545 of NZ_CAMXYE010000003.1, forward strand.
TATTTTCCAATCCGGAGCTTACCAGGGATATGTAGATATCAAAGGGGAAGCATTAATAAATTATAAAGAGCGGATGACGGGTGACGATCCGTGGAAAGATGCTAGCAGTCCGCTGAAGATATCTATTAGCGACAGCTTCAAATTCAGCATTAAAGATGGAAAAGTTAGCGTAGATTTTTAGACAGACAAAAACGATAGCTACGGTAGCGGCTGGTTAGAGCTCAAGTAGTTCTAGCTCTGCCTGGTTCTAGCTCTAGATAAGGCGCGTTTGCGTAATTGCGTCTAACATTTCTTCTACTGCGGGGCGGTAATGCCCCGCAGTACGAATTTCCGCCGAGCTTTCTAAGTAAGCGAGCAGAAAATCCCGCAACTCATCTCCAAAATGAGCTGCGAAGCTGCCCGGTTTCTCTAAAATTTCTGCTTGCTGGTAGGCGCAGCCGCCAAAAAGAAGAAGCCACATATCATCTACCGGAGGTAAATCGGGAGCAAGGCTGGGCATCGCGTAAGGAATATCTATCCGGCGTGCACCGTGGCGCTGATAGAAGCGCCACCGCGCCTGCGGGTTGCCGTATTCGGAGTGCTCACCATAGGTGTAGGGAGATTCCATTTCTCCGAGAATAAGCGCCGGCTGATAGGTTTCTTCCCAATTACGAATAGAAGTATCGAGAAGTTTTCCCCCGATTCCACCGCTGCGAGCCGCCTTATCTACCGCTAGCCACGAAAGTAGCACTGATTCGCCAGTAACTCTCCACCCCACTGCCGTAGCGAGAAGTTTATCAGTTTCTCCATCCCAGACGGCAGTGCCGATATATTGGCCCGATTGAAAATCAGCTAAAAGTTCGGCGCGCGGGCCGCGCTCTGCTAAAGAAAAATTCGGAATCAATAATTCATCTATTACTGTTTCATATTCAGCTGCACATATCGGGCGAAATTCAAGCATAGCGGTAGTTTAGAAGAAAAATTGGAAAAACTCCACCTTTGCAAAGCTAAAACGGCACCAGCAACAGTAACGGCAAAAATCGCAACAGCTAAGAGTAAAATCTAATACTTTTCTCTACTGATGGAAATGATCCCAACCGCCGGCGGTGATGAATTCTTTTCCATCTAGGTAGACACGCCCGCGTGGATCGGCGCCGCCTACTTCCCCGATGGGAATAAATCCAGCTGGTAAGGGTGCGCCAGGGGAAATAGTGGCGAGAAAGCCATGGTCTTCTCCCCCAGTAAAGATCCATTCCGCCCGGCGGGCACCCAGGCGCCCCGCCACTTTGGCTATACGCTGGAACGCCGCCCCGAATGCATCATTATGCAAATTTATACTCACTCCCGAAGCCCGCGCTAGGCGGCGCCCGTCCATCACTAAACCATCTGATACATCCATAAGCGCGTGCAAATTCCCCTCTTTAACTGCAGCTAGCGCGGTTTGGAGGGGCGGGGTGGGGCGCAAAAAATCGGTGATAAGCGCAGAAAATTCTTTCTCAGCGGTACTGCGCCGATAGCCAGCCTGTAAAAGTTCGTATCCGGCGCGGGCACAGCCAAGTTTGCCACTGTGGATTACTAAATCGCCGGGATGCGCCCCGGAGCGTAGAATTGGCTGGTGCACATCTCCGAGCACAGTTACCGATACAATAATTTTATCGGCCGCTACAAAATCACCGCCGTCTACTCCCACTTCGAGCGGCGCACAGGCTTCTTTCACTCCCTGTGCAAAATCTAGCACCCAATCTTTTTTAGTATCTCGCGGGAGCCCTAAGCCGATGACGAGGGAGATAGGCTGCGCCCCGATTGCCACTGCGTCGGCCAAATTCTGCATAGCAGCGCGGAAGCCAATATCTTTTCCTTCTCCCCAATCGCAGCGAAAATGCGTGCCTTCTACGAGAAGATCAGTGGATATAGCGGTATTACCAGTGAAAGCGAGTACTGCGCAGTCGTCACCTGTGGGCACTATCGCATCGGCACGGCGCGGCAGAATAGCGGTCACTTCGGCAATTAAAGCATCTTCCGAAATATCACTTATCAGCATATTTTCAGCTTTCTAACTTTCCCGATTCACCGGAGCTTGGTAATTTCTTGAGCTCAGTAATTTTTGAGTTTAGTAATTTCTCGAGCCTAGTAATTAGCTCATTTAATGTAATCCCGTGCCACGCGCTAAAGCTAAATCGATTAGCTTTTGCACCAAATCGGCGTACGGAATACCGGTGTTTTTCCACATTACCGGGTACATAGATACCGGAGTAAATCCGGGCATGGTGTTAATTTCGTTGACGAATATCTCGCCGGCTGGGGTGTAGAAGAAATCAACGCGCGCCAAACCTTCTCCACCAAAAGCAGTAAAAGTAGCTACGGCAGTTTCCCGTATCTGCTCCTGCACCGCATCCGGAATAGCGGCCGGCACTTGCATTACTAAATCCTGTACTTGTACGTATTTATGATCAAAATCGTAGAATTGGGCAGCTTCGCTATTCAGCACTATTTCTCCCGGCAGAGACGCCCGCGCCGGCTTCCCGCTCGGACCACCTAGTACCGCACACTCTATCTCTCGGCCAGCTATTCCCTGCTCTATTATCACTTTCGGATCGTGGCGCTGAGCTTCTGCAATTGCCGCGGGGAGTTGCTCTAAATTTTCAATTCGAGAGATACCGAGCGAAGAACCGGCGCGCGCCGGCTTCACGTAGAGAGGAAACTCTAAAGCAGCTGCCTCAGCCAGCACTGCCTCCCGCTCTTGTACCCACCGCTGATAAGGTACCGCCACATAGGGACCTACCGGAATTCCGGCTGCGCGCAGAATAATTTTCATAAAATCTTTATCCATGCCGGCGGCGGAAGCAAATACTCCACAACCCACATAGGGAATATTCGCCATTTCTAGCAGCCCTTGAATAGTGCCGTCTTCTCCAAAAGGCCCGTGTAAAAGCGGAAATACCACATCGACTTTTCCAAGGGAAGTAATCTTTTTTTCTCCCTTTGCCGCTGGCGCAACTAAAAGTATTTCTTGGTTTCCGTCTCCCGGTGGGAATACGATGCGCGATTCTTGCTCTGCTACTTCCGTAGAAGCCGCATTCAGCTGTAATTCTGCTGGATTAGTGCTCCCCGGCACCCAGGCGCCGCTGCGGGTGATTCCAATCGAAATAATTTCATAGTGCTCCGTATCCAAAGCGCTCATAACTGCCCCAGCAGTTGCACAAGAAATCGGGTGCTCTCCAGACGTGCCCCCGTAAATTAAAGCGATACGAATTTTCTTCTGTTCAGTACTCACAGCCTAATTTTATAGCATCATGGAGGAAAGTCGGCCAGGCTCAGGCAGATATTTTCTCCACCTGCGCTCCCAGCTGGAATAGTTTTTGCATAAAGTGCTCATAGCCCCGATTAATAATATCTATTCCCACCACATTCGATTCTCCGGAGGCAGCTAGGGCCGCAATTAAATGTGAAAACCCGCCGCGCAAATCCGGCACCTCTATATCAGCGCCTTTTAACGCAGTAGGCCCCTGAATAACTGCCGAATGATAGTAATTTTCCCGCCCGAAACGGCAGCGTTTCGAGCCTAAACATTCCCGATAAACTTGAATATGTGCCCCCATTTGGTTAAGCGCCCGGGTAAAGCCGAAACGATTTTCATACACCGTCTCATGCACAATCGACACGCCTTCTGCCTGGGTTAGCGCCACTACCATTGGCTGCTGCCAATCGGTCATAAATCCGGGGTGCACATCCGTCTCAATCGGCAGAGAATGCAATTTGCCACCCGGATGCCAGAAACGGATACCGTCGTCATAAATATCGAACTGCCCGCCAATTTTCCGAAAAACATTCAGGAAATTCATCATCGGCTCTTGGCGTGCACCCCGCACCGTGATATCACCTTTAGTAGCCAGGGCCGCACAAGCCCAAGAACCAGCTTCTATTCGATCGGCGAGAGCGGTGTGGCGGAAGCCGTGCAGGCGCTCCACTCCTTCAATATAGATCGTCCGATCTGTATCCACCGTGATTAGAGCACCCATTTTTTGCAAAACCACGATTAGATCCATTATCTCTGGCTCTACTGCCGCGCCAGTTAGCTCAGTGACACCCCGCGCGCGCACCGCCGCTAATAGAGTCTGCTCCGTAGCTCCCACTGAAGGATACGGGAGATGTACTTTGCGGGCAGTTAAACCACGCGGCGCCTGCAGATGCAGACCAAATGCTTTTTTGTGCCGTTCGGCGCCAAAATCTTCGAGAACGGCCAGATGGAAATCTACCGGACGATCTCCGATATGGCAGCCTCCTAAATCCGGGATAATAGCTTCGCCGAGGACGTGCAGCAGTGGGCCGCAAAAGAGGATAGGAATACGCGAAGATCCCGCCACCGAATTAATTTCAGCCGGATCGGGAAGGCGCAATTTACCAGGGGTAATGGTGAGAATACCGGCCTGTTTATCGTGCTCTACTTGTACGCCGTGGGCGCGCAGCAACTGGGTGACTACATCTACATCCCGAATTAAAGGCACATTGCGTAAAACGGAGGTTTCTTCCGTGAGGAGGGAAGCCACCATCGCTTTCGATACGAAATTTTTTGCTCCCCGCACGGATATTTCTCCCCGCAGTGGCTTTCCGCCCTGCACCCGTAGAATATCTCCAGCCATTTATTATTCTCCTTTGCCCTCTTCTAAAAGTATAGGCACTGTATTCCAAGATATCGTGAAATATGGTCGAGAGCGAATAGGATTTCAGAATAATTTTTCTCTTTTTCTAAGCGCAGAAAGGGAAAGGTTTGCGTCTCAATTATTGATATGGCAGTATCGTTTTATGGATAAGGAGCAAAAGGTGGCTGGCAGCGGCGTAGGAGTACTCGATAAAGCCATGGGCGTTTTGAACGCTCTCGAAGCTGGCCCGCTCACTTTGGCGCAACTAGTAGCAACTACTTCTTTAGCTCGCCCCACCGCACACCGGATTGCGGTGGCTTTGGAATATCACCGATTTGTGGCACGCGATATCCAAGGGCGTTTTGTGCTCGGGCCGCGGCTCGCCGAATTAGCTGCCGCCGCCGATGAAGATCAACTTTTAGCCGTAGCTAACCCTATACTGATTGCTTTGCGCGATCACACTGGCGAATCTGCCCAGCTCTATCGCCGGCAAGGAGAGCACCGTATCTGCGTAGCAGCTGCCGAGCGCGCAATGGGGTTACGGGATTCTATTCCGGTCGGGGCAACTCTCTCTATGCAAGCGGGCTCGGCCGCCCAAGTGTTACTCGCGTGGGAAGAACCGGATCGAATGCACCGCGGATTACACGGCGCCCAATTCACTGCGACGGTACTTTCCGCAGTGCGCCGGCGCGGTTGGGCCCAATCGGTAGGAGATAGAGAAGTGGGAGTTTCTTCTATTTCTGCTCCCGTCCGCGGCCCGAGCGGGCAAGTGATAGCCGCCGTTTCTATTTCTGGACCACTAGAGAGAATGGGACGCCAGCCGGGACGCCAATATGCGGCCGCAGTGGTGGCTTCGGCGAATCGACTCACCGAAATTTTACAAAGCTCTCCGAGCTCCTAAAAGTTGAAGGAAGATACTTCTATGAAACCTACTTTGCTGGTTACTAATGATTTTCCGCCCCGAGCCGGCGGCATTCAAACCTTTTTAGAAGGATTTGCCAAAGAGCTAGATGCCGAAAAACTCTTCGTATTTACCTCTACTCCCCCAGATACTCCTGCCGAATCAGGGAAGGCGGCGGCAGCTAAGTACGACGCTTCCGTTCCCTGGCATATTTATCGCGATGCAGCCACGATTATGTTGCCCAACCCGTTGGTAGCGAAAAAAATGCAGGAAATAATTATCGAACATCATATAGAAAATGTGTGGTTCGGAGCGGCCGCTCCTCTCGGTTTACTCGCTAATGTGGCGCGCGCGGCCGGAGCTAAGAAAATTATCGCCACTACGCACGGTCACGAAATTGGCTGGTCGATGCTCCCGGGCGCGCGCCCCTTATTGCGAAAAATTTTCCACGATGCAGATACTGTCACTTATTTGACGGAAGCTACGCGCCGGCGGCTGGCTCCTTTTTTTGGCACAACTTCCGCGGTGCAGCTGCATGGAGCTATAGACCCAGCGGCTTTCGCCTTTTCGGCAACTGCCCGCCAACAGCTGCGCCAACGCTATAAAATTCCCGAAACCGCCCCGGTAGTGGTGTGTATTTCTCGCTTGGTAGAGCGAAAAGGGCAAGATACGCTGATTTCTATCTGGGCGCAGCTAGCCGAAAAGTTTCCAGAGGCGTATTTAGTGATTGTGGGGAAAGGCCCCTATGAGAAGCATTTGCGCGAGTTAGCCCAGCGCAGCCCGGAAAAAGAAAAAATTATTTTCACTGGAGAAGTGCCCTATAGCGAATTAGCTGACCACTATTCGCTCGGGGATATTTTCGCGATGCCGTGCCGGACCCGCGGCGACGGCCTAGATATTGAGGGGCTCGGAATAGTTTATTTAGAGGCCTACGCAGCTGGTCTCCCAGTAGTAGCGGGAGATTCTGGCGGCGCTCCCGAAGCTGTGCAAGATGGCAAAACGGGAATCGTGGTAAATGGACATTCGGCAAATGCCACTGCCAAGGCGCTCGAATTTTTGCTCGCTAACCCCGAGCGCGGGCGCGCTATGGGAGCGGCCGGTAAAGAATGGGTAAATTCTTGCTGGACGTGGCGCGATTCGGCGCGCCCCCTCCAGGAGCTGCTCGCTTAAGAGCTGCCAATTTATAAAATACGACCAATTTATAAAATACGGCCAATTTATAAAGTGCAACCAGCTCCAGAAGCGCCGAACCAAGATTTTGCGCTCAATTAGTTTTCTAAGCCGAAATAAACTACTTTAGCTACTTGGCTGCTATTCAAAGCACTTTATATTCTGCAAATTATTTGGCTACTCTGCAGAGAACTCTCGCTATTCATCAGAGTGTTTACTACTTCAAAACTAATGCAGTGGAGTACCTCTAAATAATAATGGCCGCCATAAACGTAACTATCAAAATTTTCACTACTATTCCGATAGCAAAAATAGCCGCATAGCCAGATTCGATTCTTTCATCGTTTTTCCGCCCGGTAGCATAAGCCAAAATCGCAGGTTGCCCTAAAATACCAGCCATCGCTCCACTAGTGCGGGTAGCAGAGAGGCGAAGCGCATAGCCAATTATGCCCATCACTCCCATTACCACAAAAGCAGCTATTAAACCTACTGCCATTGCTTTTACTCCTACCGGGGTGCGCACGGTATTCATGAATTCCGGACCAGAAATAATTCCTACCGAAGCGAGGAAAAGCATCAGACCCAGCTGGCGAATTATCTGATTAGCGGCGAGCGGAATCTGCCAAACTATCGGGCCGGTGCGCTGTAAAGCGCCGAGAATCATGCCAACGATCAAGGGGCCAGCCGCCGGGCCGAGCGCAAATTCTGAGCCGCCGGGCAGCTGAATTTCTACCATCCCCGCCAGTAAGCCCAGTACTACTCCCAAGCCCATAGAAATAGCGTCTACTTGTGCCACTTGCCGCTCCGAGTTGCCGAAAAATTCCGCTAAACCCGCATATTCTTCGCGCGGAAAAGCCACCAAGACGCGGTCGCCTACTTCTAGGCGTAGATCATCTTCTGCTAATAGCTCAGTATCTCCGCGTTGAATACGCGTGACTACTCCCCCGAATCTACCAGCGATATTGAGCTCTGCCACGCTGGAATTAGCTAAATCTTTGGTGGATACGGTAAAGCGCCGAAAATCTACTTGGGAGCGATCATTAGCGAGATGACTGCTAACTAAAATCCCTAAATCGGCAATAGTCCGCCGCACATTTTTTTCTAGACCTACCACCACTACTAGATCATCTGGTAGGAGCTCTTCTCCCACGGAGACAATTCGCGTCTTACCTTTGCGGCGCAGATAGGAAATTTTAATGCGCTGTGCTTTCCAATCGGGAATAGCACGCACCGGCACATTCTTAGTCACCTTACAGGTGGCAGCAAAAAGCCGCTGACCCGCCTGCGAGGGCACATCAGCGCTGCCTTTCCAATTTCGCCCTACTACTAGGGCTACCAGAGTAATTCCGACGATTACACCCATTGGGTAAGCCAGAGAATAGCCAACACCGGGTTGTTTAGAGCCGCTGGCCTCTTCCGCAGCAGCCAAAGCGGGAGTAGTAGTGAGTGCTCCGGCATAAATACCGAGTAAAAGCGCCGATTTTAGGTGGAGAAATTGCCCGACCACCACCGTCACTATCGCCCCAGCTATTAGAGCTAATACGGAGCCGCCAATCAGTTTAGCTTGCCGGCGAAAATTAGCGAAGAAGGTGTGCCCCGCCGAGAGCCCGACGACGTATACAAAAAGAATTAAACCTAGATTCTGCACATGGAGAAGCTCTTCACTCATGCCGGGCACAAAATTACCTACTAGGAGCCCGACGAAAAGTGCTCCTGCTGCGCCAAGCCGAATCGGGCCAAAAGGAATGAGACCTAAAACGGTGCCCAATGCACCTACCAGAAAAACGGTCAGAATTGGAGAAGCAGAAATGATTTCAACCACAGCGCCCACTTATCAGTGCTATCGATTTTCTTAAATAATCGTACCCCGTACCGGATTTGAACCGGTGTTACCGCCGTGAGAGGGCGATGTCCTAGGCCGCTAGACGAACGGGGCATGAAAAAAGATTTCCTCTTTTTCGCTGGGGTACCAGGACTCGAACCTAGACTAAATGAACCAGAATCACTCGTGCTGCCTATTACACCATACCCCAAAGGCAAAAAGCGCTTTTATGCTTTTGTGCAACGATTAAATATCGTACTAAGCTCGCCACCGAAGCGCAAACTAAAAAGTGCGTGAGTGTACTCACCCTGCATTTTTAGAGAGAGCAGGGTGAAAACTCAGCAATTCTCCCCAGCAGCCGCCAACTCGGGATAGAGCTGATGGAAACGCTGGAGCCGGCGAATAGTTTCTTCTTTACCTATTAAGGCCATGGAATCAACTACCGGTAAAGATACATTGCTGCCCGTAATAGCTACGAAAAGCGGCGCATAGGCGAAACGCGGTTTTATCTCCAGACCCTGTACTATGTGCTCATCAAAGACTTCTTTGATATGAGCAGGAGTAAAATCAGTGATCTCTGCGAATACTTCCACGGCTTTTTCCAATACCTGCGGAGTGGTATCTTTCAACTTCCGCACCGCTTTTTCTTGATATTCGAGCTCTGCGGCCGTACAGAAAAGGAAAGCCATCAATGCGGGCGCTTCTCCGAGTAATTTAATGCGGGTCTGCACCAGAGGTGTGGCACCCGCAATTAGCTGCTGCACGCGAGCCGAATTATCGGCATATGCTGGTTCCGCTACCAGATTTTCCCGATGTAGGAAAGGCACAAGGCGCTGGCATAAATCTGCCTCATCGAGACGGCGAATATGCTCCGCATTAATTGCTTCGCATTTCTTTTCATCGAAACGCGCCGGATTCGGATTTACGTCTTTAATATCGAAAGCCTCCACCATTTCTGCGCGCGTAAAGACATCTTCATCAGGAGAAATAGACCAGCCTAAAAGCGCCAAATAATTAATTAGCCCCTCCGGTATCATTCCGTGTTCGCGATGCAGCAAAAGGCTAGATTCCGGATCGCGCTTAGAAAGTTTCTTATTTCCTTCACCCATCACATAGGGTAAATGCCCAAATTGCGGAATATACTGAGCAATCCCTAACTCCATCAAAGCGCGGTAGAGCACGATTTGGCGCGGAGTAGAAGAAAGTAAATCTTCCCCGCGCAGCACATGAGTGATACGGGTGAGCGCATCGTCAATCGGATTAGTGAGCGTATAGAGAGGCTCACCGTTGCCGCGCACTATCACATAGTCCGGTACACTTCCGGCCTTGAAAGTAATTTCTCCCCGCACTAAATCGGTAAAAGTAATATCGGTATCAGGCATCCGCATCCGCAACACCGGCTGCCGCCCTTCCGCTCGATAGGCAGCTTTTTGCTCGGCGCTCAAATCCCGATCGAAGCCGTCGTATCCGAGTTTAGGATCTTCTCCTTTGGCGCGATGGCGTTGCTCCACTTCTTCCGGAGTGGAAAAAGATTCATAAGCGTAGCCGCCTTCCAGCAGCTTGGCAGCTACGTCGCGATAGATATCCATCCGCTCGGATTGACGGTACGGACCGTCGGGGCCGCCCACTTCCACGCCTTCGTCCCAATCTAGACCCAGCCAGTGCAATGAATCGAGAATCATTTCGTAAGATTCTTGCGAATCGCGGGCCGCATCCGTATCTTCGATACGAAATACGAAAGTACCTCCGGTATGACGAGCATAAGCCCAGTTAAAGAGGCAAGTACGCACCATCCCTACGTGGGGAGTACCGGTGGGTGAGGGGCAAAAACGGACGCGGACTTTATCGCCGCTAAGATTATCTGCAGTATTCATCGCCTGCTATTCTAGCGCTTTCTGCTCTCCCTACACTATTTAGAGCGCCGATTGTGCGCAGTCCCTCCCCCTATTACCTAGAAAATATGCGATTTCCTTACTGATGCGGGCTGGCAACCAATGTGGGCCAGTACTAGTGCGGCGCTAAATAGGATTTTATCCTCTCAGCAGCAATAAGTTTTTACTCGTTCATCACGATAAGTTTTTACTCACTCATCACCGGATTGCGCAGGCTCCCCAACCCACTAGCGGAAATCTGCAATTCAGCTCCCGCCTGTACCTCACAAGGCGACAATAGATTTCCGAGGCCAATAATATCGCCCGGTAAAAAAGTAGCGATATGGCTGGCTGCCGCCACTAGTTTCTGTATATCGGCCCGGCGCAGCAGCAACTCTACTTCCTCTTTACTTTCTTGGGAGCTACGCGTGAGCGTAATCGAAGCATCTTGTACTTCAGTTTCAATAATCGGGCCGAGTGGGCAAGAAGTATCGAAAGCGTAGGCAGCGGCAGCAGATTTACCAGCTATATCTGGTATATAGGCAGATTGCAGTAAAACCAGACCGTAAATCACTTCAGCGGCACCTCTCGCAGAGAGCTTTTTACAAGGGCGAGAAATTATCACTCCCAGCTGCGGAACTACAGCGAGAGAAGACGCGTAGCTCGGGATAGTAATCGGAGTATTTTGCCCACTGACTGCAGTATTGGGCTTTAGATAGGCGTGGAGCTCAGCTAGCGCGCCCTCCATATCTGCCGCCGCAGCTGCCGGAGTCTCCTCCACGACCGGAGTCCCTGCTTCTACCGGAATTTCCACTTCTGCTTCTACCTCTGTCGAAAAGGCCAGTAAATTTTCTGCATAATTTCCCTGCCAGCAAAGTACCTTGGAACGCGGAAGCATCGGGGCTAACACCTGCACTTCATCTGGAGTAAAAGATTCCCCACTGAGCTGAGGCGAAGTGTAAAGAGGATCTCCCACCAGCACTTCGTAGCGGCCAGTTTGGGGATTGATAAGCGCAAAACGCGGCCCTTGCGGCAAAGAAATTCGCACAATTTTCATATAGGCAGTCTAATAGATTTTTAGCGATAAGCTGCTATAGCACGCCCTCTTTTTCGTAATTTTCTGCCCAGAGCCGCTTTCCGTGCCGAGCTATTTATGCCGAATAAAAACAAATACCCAAACTTCAGTGCCCCCGGCGGGGCTCGAACCCACGACCTTGGAATTATGAGTTCCCTGCTCTAACCATCTGAGCTACAGGGGCGTACTAATTGTTTATATCTGATATTAGCGAAAATTGCCAACTAGTTTCAGACCAGCGCGGTTTATTTCACTTTTCACCGTCGCTATTTTCTTCTATTGGCTGCTATTTTTCTCAGGTATCAGTTTCATCGAATGCGCGCCGATTACTCTCCAGCTCTATCAATCTTTGATAGAGAGCGGCCCGCTCCGGGGAATCAGATTCTGTGCGCTGCATTTGCCCGCGCAGCTCCGCTATTTGGCGGGTATAGCCGTGCTTTATCAAGCCCATCATCACTCCCCGCACATAGGGCCACATATCGGCCTGTGTATCTTCTGGTAAAGGAGATACTGCTAGCTCTCGGAGAGCTTGCCGCGTCATATCGGTGGCAGCCTCACTTATCTGCTCCACGTACCACTTATTAGCGCGTTCTTCCGCTTCTTTATTCTCCATTCCTTTATATTGCAGATTTTGAAAATACTGCCGATGCGCAGCCACTCCCCCTGCCGCCAAAATAGTATCGAATATGGCGCGATGAATCGGCACTGTAAAAGATTCACTCGGTAGATCCTGCGCATTTGCTTCATAAGCCAACCAAGGCAACTGCACAATCACTTCCAAAGCAGCGCGCTCTACGCGCGCCACGGGATCGCTAATCTGGGCGCGCTCTTCTAGTACCGGCGCAGAACGCGGAGCATTTTCTTCTCCCGGGGCCGCAATCTCCGGTATTTGGTTTTTCTGCATCCGCAGCGCATCTGCTACCGCCTGCGCCACTGTATCTATATCCATCCCAAGCCAGCCAGATAATATACGGGTATATTCCCCGCGCAACACTCTATCTTTAATAGCTGCCACTACCGGCGCACTTTGATGCAGCCCTGCTGCCCGCCCTTCTGCGGTGTGAAGTGGCAACTTGGCGAGCATAGATTGGATTACAAAAGAAAAAAGTGGTTTCCGCTTAGCTACTAGCTCCGCTACTGCCGCATCTCCATAAGCGAGGCGCAAATCGCAGGGATCCATACCCTCAGGCGATACTGCCACGAAAGTCTGCGCCCCAAAAGTCTGATCTTCCCGAAAAGCGCGCAAAGCAGCTTTTTGCCCCGCCTCGTCTCCGTCAAAAGTAAAAATAATTTCTCCACCAAAACCGGCTCCATCGTGCAACACCATTCCGGAGCCTTGCCCGGCATAATCTCCAATAATACGCCGCACAATTTTGGCATGTTCGTGGCCAAAAGCAGTGCCACAGGTAGCCACCGCCGTACGCACTCCCGCTAAATGAGCAGCCATTACGTCGGTATATCCCTCTACCACTACAATTTTTCGCTGCGCAGCTATTTCTTTTTTCGCTAGATCCAAGCCGTAGAGCACCTGCGATTTTTTATAAAGGATAGTTTCGGGAGTATTAAGATATTTCGGGCCTTCCTCGTCTCCCAACTTACGAGCTCCGAAACCAATCGGATCGCCCACTATCGAATGGATTGGCCACATTACCCGCCCGCGAAAACGGTCATAGACTCCGCGCGCTCCCTGCGAAGTAAGGCCAGTAGCAGAAATTTCTTTTTCCGTAAATCCACGCCGGCGCAACTCTTGAAGCAAGCTATCCCAGGCGCGAGGAGCATACCCAACACGAAAGTGTGCAATCGCCGCATCGTCAAAGCCCCGATCATAAAGCAACTTCCGAGCAGCTTCTCCCTCGGCTTCACCGAGTTTCTTTATATAGAACTCCTCAGCGATTCGATGTGCCTCAATTAAGCGCGCTCTTTTCACTTCCGTAGGCGCACTCTTTCCCCCACTGCTTTTTTCGTACTGCAGCTGTACACCCGTCTTATGTGCAAGCAGCTCTACCGCTTCCACAAAAGAAATATGCTCGATTTTTTCCAGAAAAGCGATTGCATCTCCGCCTTCTCCGCAGCCAAAGCAGTGCCATCGCCCCACGTGTGGCCGCACATTAAAAGAGGGAGTTTTTTCATCATGAAAAGGGCATAAGCCTTTTAGCGCACCCACTCCAGCAGTTTTCAGAGTGACGTATTCGCCCACTATTTCTTCTAGACGCGCCCGCTCCCGCACTTCTTCTATGCTTGCACGCGTAATCAAACCGGCCATACCGCTATCTTATATCCTTTACTAGCTCCCTTATCCACTTACCCGTTCTGCTTTCTGCTCTTAATGGCGCAGCATTCCGCAGTAGCGCGCATGCCATTGCCGCGCAGACTGGTCGGTAAGAGTAGCCAACTGGTCTATCAGCACCCGCCGCCGCGCTGCTTCACTATCGGCGCGCTGATACAAATCCCAAAATATTGACTCTAAGCGCGTGGCCGGATCTTCCGCGAGCGCATCAGCTAAATCGTAGAGCATTGTGCGCTGCGCATAGTAAACCGGCTCATGTACGCGCGGTTCCATCACTAGATGTACCGCAATTCCTTTTAGCAGATTTATTTCCGCTTGGGTTTGGGGAGGTACTACCACATTAGCGGTATAGCGAATTAGCGGCTCGCTGCCGTACTCGGCTTTAGTGGCAGCCGTAAGAGCCGATATAAAACGCCCAATTAAATCGGAAGTTAAATCCTTCAGTGCCGCTAGATCATGTATCGTGCCGCTAAATTCGTGCGGCCAGGCCTCCATCTCATGCAGACGGCGAAAAGCAGAGCGCAATTCTGCTTCGCTGCTGCTTTTTCCATACCAAGTTATTACGCCTGCAATTATGGCATCTTCGTCCGCTAATTCAGCGCTGAGAGACGGCCCAAGCGGATTCTCACTCGCCCGCGCTTGTTTATAGACTATTGCATCCTCTACATCGTGTACCGAATAGGCAATGTCATCAGAAATATCCATTATCTGCGCTTCGATACACCGGTTTGATCCATGACTTCCGTGTACCCAAGTAAATACTGGTAAATCATCAGCATAGACACCGAATTTACGGCTATTTCCTCCACTGGGCCCGGCTCCCCGCAGCCATGGGTATTTAATAGTCGCATCGAGAGTGGCTCGCGTGAGATTGAGCCCCGCTGGGCTACCGTCAGCTTGAAAGCGCTTCGGTTCTAGGCGCGTCAGCAAACGCAGTGTTTGGGCATTGCCTTCAAATCCACCGATATCTTCTGCCAATTCGTTAAGAGCTTTTTCCCCGTTATGCCCATAGGGAGGATGCCCAATATCATGCGAAAGGCACGCTGCTTCGACAATATCAGGGTCACACCCCAGATTTTTTGCTAAAGATCTGCCTACCTGAGCTACTTCCAGAGAATGAGTAAGACGGGTGCGGATAAAATCATCAGATTCTGGCCCTAATACTTGCGTCTTGGCTCCCAACCGCCGCAGCGCCGAAGAATGCAGCAGCCGCGCTCTATCGCGTTCGAATTCGGTACGGGAAGCACTTTTTGGGGCTTCCTGAATCCATCGCTCTTTATCGCTGCTCTGATAGTATTCTTGCACGCTTCTTAGCCTATCAATTTCTAGCCGCCACTAATATTAAGTTCTGCCTCTTGAATTTTTTTCCGTTGCTCCGAAGTCAAATAATGACTCTCGAGCCACCGCTCCGGCAAATGTGGAGTGCGAGCCCGCCCAGCTCTACCCCGTTTTCCCTCCGCTGCTTCCGGATAGCTTTGGTCTAAGTCGAGATCCTGGAGTTTTTGCTTTAGATCTGCTAGCGAAGATACCAGCCCGAGCTGCGCTCGCGCGGTGCCCCCCACCGAAAAACCCCGTAACTGTCTCTTATACACATCTCCGAGCCCACGAGACCGTTATTCTAATCT
>NZ_CAMXYE010000004.1 GCF_947253055.1 uncultured Arcanobacterium sp.
CGGGCCTATCAGTAGAAACGAGCTCGTTAATTTAAATTTTCTGATTACACTCGCTCTTGGGGTAGTGGCTTTCGCGGTTACAGGTGTTCTTGCCTATTTAATGATTGAGATGCCTTGGAAAAATACTGTTTTGGTGGCCAGTTTCGCCTTTGCCGTCACTCTGCTGTTGACCATTATTCAACTACCGTTGTTTTACAAATTTGGTCCGGAAAAAGCCAAGCTGTTTCTGGTCGCGGTATTCATCGTGGTATTCGCCGGATCATCCTTTGTTGGTTCCAACAAACAAGCAATCTTCGAATGGGTAGCAAAAGCCTTAACCTTACCCCCACTCACCAGCGCAGGAATACTACTGACCGTGACGATCATACTTACCGCACTATCCCTTTCGATAAGTCAAAAGATTATGGCAGGTAAAGAATTCTAAGTTTTTAGAGTGCAATTTTGCATTCAATATTAGAGCCCTGCGTTCTTTTCAAAGCTTGACCGCGATTTCTTTCCCGGTCCTAAAGATGAACCGGATGTGGTTTGCGCCGATGATGGCATGGTCAATCAGAGCGTTCCATTGACAGACCTGGAAATGTTCGATGGGTTTGCCAAAATAAACTGAGCGTAGGCAATTTTAATCGCGATAGCCTTGACGTTTTAGCTACTATCTACGTTCAGAGTCTGCAAACTTAGAGCGATATTCGCTTATTTCCCCTTCTCCTTTTGAAACCCAATCGCTAACTGTCCTTTTTCTGGAATGGATTTGCAATTCAGTTTTGCATTCTCAGGAACGACGCCGTCAAACTCTGCTGCAAGGAATAATGCGGCTCCAGAGCTGGATGGAAGATTAAAATGCGAATCATGGGCGCTAAAACTATCGCCATCCAATGTACATTGAGTGAAGTCATACCCGGTTTCGAACAAGTCACGAGAAGCGAAAAGGTAAAGAGGTGTCTTATTGGCATATGTAGCGCCAAGATGGTCGCCACTCTTCAACTCGTCATACGCCCATGAAGAATTCAGTGCAAACTCTTCCTGCTCAGAATCGATTTTTCTATCCAGGAGCACGAAAGCAACAACGACTATAAAAGTGAGCAATAATATGCCTGCAATAAGCGCAACTATCCGTTTAGGTATACCTTTTTTCGCATAATTCAACATTTTACGCATTTTCTGCTTTTATCGTAGACCCCGACTTTTATCGCAAACTTCGACCCAAAAAAGTTAGAGTTTCTCCGGCTAAGCCACCGGGCGCTAAGCCACCGGGCGGCGGGCAGCTTTCAGCACGCCCACGCCAGCGAAGAGTGCAAGCAGTGCTGCAATTCCTCCCGCAAATACCGGCAATTCACTACCCGTACGCGGAAGGTTCTTAGCTGGCTGAGCTGGTGTAGCCTGATTGACTGGCTTTTCCGGCTTCTTGTACTCTACCGTCCACTGCAAATTAGCAGCCGGTTGCTTATAGGTGAAGGATGCTTTCCCTAAATCAGATGCCGAAATCCCTAGCTCCGCATAGAAGGCAGCTAAATCCGCTTTCGGAATATCTACGCCGTCTTTCTTTGCGCTCCAGTTCAGCACATAACCTTCTGGAGCAGCCGGAGCAGTCAACTGTACAGAATGGCCGGAACCAATTGCCTGCACTTTCGGAGCATCACTATTGAGCGCCCCAAACGGCGTTTGCAAGGGGAAAGTATTAGTGCCATCAAAATACTGAGCACTCGGATCTCCAGTTACTCCCGAATCATTCGCTACTAGAGCAGTAGAGACGGCATAGATTCTGCCAATTTCTGCCGCAACGGACTCACCGGCTGACACTGGCATGATTTTACCGTCATTACCCTGCAAATAACCTTCAGCGCTGGTAGAACCAACAGCAGGCGTCAAATAACCCACATATTCTTTTGCGTCAATATTAGCTTGCGCGCTATTAGTGGTGAATGCGGAGAGTTTTCCCTCTTTAGTGGCATTATTTGTCCACTTGTAGGCCACCTTGCCAGCACCATTAAAGATACCCGTTGGAGTAACTGGATTATCGTCAGCGTCCATTCCGATATTCATAGATCCCTTACCGTAACCCTCTAGATACACATTCCCAGAAGTGGTGACCTCAATAGTATTCGCAGTAATTGGACGCGAAAATCCTACCGTAGAATTAGCAGTATCTACTTTGATATTGAGATTTGCACTGCCAGCAACCTCAACTTTCGAAGCGCCGATATCGAGAGTATCGATTCCAAAAAACACCGGAACTGACCTCTTGGTCTTGTTCTTATCGTAGAATTCGGCTTTATCAATATCCGCTTTCGTATAGTGGCCAGTGATATTTACGGTGCCAGATTTAAAGGTGATTCTGGAGCATGCCTCATCCTCACAGAGAATACCCCACTGATCTAAACGTGCCTCACCGGCCGTATTGTACACAGGATAAGTATCGATATTTAACTCTGCCCCAGAAGCACCCACAAACTGCACGGCCTGCCCCGAAAGATTAAAATCAATACCTCTAATACCAGAACCACCAGCATTTGCTGAGAGATGATTGACGCCTTCAAATTTTATGGTGACGAGAGGCTTTTTACCGTCGTTATTCACCTGGAATCCCGGCAAATATTTAACTTCAGAATCTGCCGAAGTTAAACGAGCGCGATCATCGTAATTCCGGAAAGTGAGAGTGGCAGTAGCCGGATCCCAACCCCAACCATTTTCACCGGCCGCGAGCGGATAAGTCTTTGCTTTTTCATCCGTATTCAGCATACTTCCCGTATTAGATTTACCTTTTTCACCCACATATTCCGTGGCAGTTTCCACCGCATATTTTCCGGCGTCGTCTACCGTCATTGCCGAGGCAAGCAAAGGAGCTCCTCCAGCTAATCCTGCTGTAAGAAGCGTAGCGGTGACGACTCCTCCAAATATTTTCCGCAATTTCATCGGGTTTTCCTATCAATTAGTTCCGGTATTATTATTCACTACTGTAACAACGGCAATTGTATGCCTCTCTCAGCCACCTTGGCTAGCATTCTAGCTAAACTCACACTTGCCAAAAAGGCTATGTATAGCCATTTTGAATGGCTGCGCACAGCTATTCGGAAAGAATTATCTATCTAAAATTCGTAGGATGATTGGCGATTAACGAGATTCCAAATACGAACATCTAATGAAGAGGAATCAAGATTTTCCTACGATCTCCCAAGCTCACTCCTGCTCTTTTCGCTACAAAAATCGATTAATAGAATCATCCCCGCTTATACGAAAAAAGAATGGTATTCACTTTTCAACATGTCTCATAGAATTACTCCCGCTTACGTGGAAGGAAGAGTTAGGCACTTGTAGTCTTCTAAAATCTCCATGAAATCTTCATCATCCTTAAAAGCATCGAAAACCTCATCACGTAAATTTTTCGGTAAAGAAAGATTGTGTAAATCGAGCCAATGGAAAGCATCCCACATAGCCGCCTCTGGAACTCCAGCATAGTAGGCGCGCATTACACAATTCCGCTCCCATTTATCTTCTATAAGCGGATAAGTATATTTAAGTATCCGCACAGGTAGCCAGTCACCTTCCGGCGGAATATCAAGCTCAAATATATTTATCGTTTCCATATTTTTATTGTAAATGGTTTACCAGACTAAAATTCTCTGATAACCAACTTAAATCACCTACATTTATGTGTACTTTATTGCTGTAATAGATAGCTACGTCAGCTCCAAAAATCGAGTGGAAATAACGAAGGGCGGATTCTAACTTCTTTTTTGAATACGAAGACCGGAATTATCTCCTTACGCAGGGAAGAGATCCAACTATTATTGGTATAGATGATTTAGTTGGAATTACCCCCGCTTACGCGGGGAAGAGAAATCAGCTATCAACTCTGCTACCGTTTCCATAGAATTACCCCCGCTTACGCGGGGAAGAGGAGAGTATCTCTTTAGTTTGTAGTGTTTGCACGGAATTACCCCCACTTACGCGGGGAAGAGTTAGAGCCTCCATACTTTCTAGGCACTACATGGGAATTACCCCCGCTTACGCGGGGAAGAGCGCGCATTATCCTCATCGAAGTCGCGTTCCCCGGAATTACCCCCGCTTACGCGGGGAAGAGCTGTTGGTTAGCTTTTGCTAGCTTGGCATGCTGGAATTACCCCCGCTTACGCGGGGAAGAGATAGATTACATGGCTTACCGGGTTGTTTCCGTGGAATTACCCCCGCTTACGCGGGGAAGAGACAACATAACTACCCTCACCCGGGCCGTGCGCGGAATTACCCCCGCTTACGCGGGGAAGAGCCTATTACGCTTTGAAATTTATCGCTTATCGCAGAATTACCCCCGCTTACGCGGGGAAGAGCTGTTGGTTAGCTTTTGCTAGCTTGGCATGCTGGAATTACCCCCGCTTACGCGGGGAAGAGCAAATAGTGAAAATAAAATCGGAGTGCGTCTAGGAATTACCCCCGCTTACGCGGGGAAGAGCGCGCGGTCACTACCCCATGCAAGGCAAACAAGGAATTACCCCCGCTTACGCGGGGAAGAGTATTTACCCCTATATCCGCATAATCATTTCATGGAATTACCCCCGCTTACGCGGGGAAGAGGTTGCATTTTCGTTTTCCTTTCAGTAGATAAAGGAATTACCCCCGCTTACGCGGGGAAGAGTCTCCCGACTCGGACAGAAGGCCGCTTCACCCGGAATTACCCCCGCTTACGCGGGGAAGAGTTATCAGCACCATAGACCTCAAACCGGTAGGCGGAATTACCCCCGCTTACGCGGGGAAGAGGCATTTCTTGAATCCCGCTCCGCTTATACCACGGAATTACCCCCGCTTACGCGGGGAAGAGCCGCCGTATCCGCTACCGTGGATACCAACCCCGGAATTACCCCCGCTTACGCGGGGAAGAGAAAATGCTAATTTTCACGATATTTGCACATATGGAATTACCCCCGCTTACGCGGGGAAGAGATTTTCTTTCCTAACCTTTGATTCGGATGGAAGGAATTACCCCCGCTTACGCGGGGAAGAGTCAGCACCAAGCTTAATAAGATCGTTAGACTTGGAATTACCCCCGCTTACGCGGGGAAGAGTATTTGCCGCTTTATCCGCATAATCATTTTATGGAATTACCCCCGCTTACGCGGGGAAGAGCGCAACCCCAGCTCCGGACAGTGATTAGTTTTAGAATTACCCCCGCTTACGCGGGGAAGAGAAATTGTTTCCCATCTAGTCGGCATTGGTGAAGGAATTACCCCCGCTTACGCGGGGAAGAGTTTTCTTTACTTCCTATTCTTTCTATAAGTCTTGGAATTACCCCCGCTTACGCGGGGAAGAGATAATCAGCATTTGATTACGTAAAGAATAATTGGAATTACCCCCGCTTACGCGGGGAAGAGCGTGAACTTTCGTACATTTCCGCGCACAGTTCGGAATTACCCCCGCTTACGCGGGGAAGAGCCCGCTTTTCTAACTCGGTTATTTCTTTATTCAGAATTACCCCCGCTTACGCGGGGAAGAGCCACTACAATGCTTTTCTCTGCATAGATAGGGGGAATTACCCCCGCTTACGCGGGGAAGAGTATCTGTACGTTCAAGCCGCTATTCGATAGATGGAATTACCCCCGCTTACGCGGGGAAGAGCGCGTCCACGCCTAGAATATCTGAAAGAAAACGGAATTACCCCCGCTTACGCGGGGAAGAGCTATTCTTGCTACTTTCCGCCCTAGACTATCGCGGAATTACCCCCGCTTACGCGGGGAAGAGTGAAACAAAACACAAAACAAGAAAAGCTATTGAGAATTACCCCCGCTTACGCGGGGAAGAGTTTGCCGTAGGTTTGCGATTAGCTCCGCTACGGGAATTACCCCCGCTTACGCGGGGAAGAGCCAGTATCTGCCTTGCTCGTGAGCCCGTCATAGGAATTACCCCCGCTTACGCGGGGAAGAGACTGCGAAAACTATCGTCAATGAAATAGAGCAGGAATTACCCCCGCTTACGCGGGGAAGAGTTCCCCATTTTTGCGGTTTGGTATTTTTTCCAGGAATTACCCCCGCTTACGCGGGGAAGAGATTAAGATCATTAATTAATTTACTGTTCACCTGGAATTACCCCCGCTTACGCGGGGAAGAGCCATTATTCACTCTTTTCTCTAGTCCTCGAATGGAATTACCCCCGCTTACGCGGGGAAGAGAGCCTTAACCTCAGCTGCGACCTGCCGCACCTGGAATTACCCCCGCTTACGCGGGGAAGAGCTTGCGAAAGATGGAGAGAAGCCACAGGACGCGGAATTACCCCCGCTTACGCGGGGAAGAGCTTGCGAAAGATGGAGAGAAGCCACAGGACGCGGAATTACCCCCGCTTACGCGGGGAAGAGCCCATTCGGTAACGTTAAACTCCATTTCAGTAGGAATTACCCCCGCTTACGCGGGGAAGAGAGCGCTTATTAGCATCTTTACCAGTCTGCGCAGGAATTACCCCCGCTTACGCGGGGAAGAGTTTATATTGATCTTTTAGCTAGAGGTTTTAACGGAATTACCCCCGCTTACGCGGGGAAGAGCATAAATATGTGTGATTTATATCATAGAGGTTAGAATTACCCCCGCTTACGCGGGGAAGAGTACTAGCTTGCGCTCTAGACATGAAACCCTCCGGAATTACCCCCGCTTACGCGGGGAAGAGGTTTGGCGAAAGATTAATGCCGAATCAAGAGAGGAATTACCCCCGCTTACGCGGGGAAGAGTTAAACATTTTTTCCGCCGACTGGCAGTAAATAGAATTACCCCCGCTTACGCGGGGAAGAGGTTCTTCTCTTGGTAGGCTAAGGCTCTAGCGCGGAATTACCCCCGCTTACGCGGGGAAGAGACCATCTGAACTGGGGAGTTATATATAACAAGCCCAAAATTTATTATAAAGTAGAGTTCCAATGGAAAACCTGGGCTTAAAACTTAACATCGCACCAAATATAGCATCTACGCCAATTTCCATTCTCTAAATTTACCAGATTTTCATTTCATAAAGCACTCATAGAACAATACCCTCTGGATAATCCACGGCTTCATCTCCCGCGCCAATAACTAACATTCCATCTAAATCTAAAATAGAACGACTATTAACCCCCATACTACGAAGGGAAAATCCTTGCTCACGCGCAGGGTCATTATAAATAAAGGTAATACTGCCTGTATCAGCAGCAGAAATAGCTCTCTCCCATAAATTATCCCGCACTCTTACCGATACAACTCCTACATATAAACCCGTTGTCACTTCGGAAAGAAACCTACTTAAATATCCTCGTAGATGCTCAGGAATAGATACTGCATTTACCACAAGAAACATTTCTTATCTCCTTTACTCATACTGAATATGCCCAGGTACTTCAATATTATTGCCAGAAATAAGCCGATCATTTTCCTGTGCTGGAAGATGCGGATGTAAGATCTCCATAATGATGGCAAGCATATCTGAAAGAATCCCATGGTTCACAATAGCTTTTCGCACCTCCCGACGAACTACTGCTAAAGGATCTGATTCCTGAGAACCAGCGAAAACCAAAGGAATGATGATACTTGGCTTATAGAGATCGGCAAGATCAAAAAGCAAAGACCGGCTATTCCCACGATGAATGATTCCGAGTGCCGGATTAATTCCCAATGCAGCACACACAGAAGCAGCACACCCATAAAGAATTGAATTGGCAAGGTTGAGGCCAGTATTGACAGAATCTTCCGCACTAGTATCTCGCGTAAAGTGCTTTACTCCATATTGAGTTGCCATCATGCGATAAGTATTACGCATGAGTCGCCCCTCTAATCCACGCATTGTAGCGATAGAAGTACCCGGCGCATTATCTACACCTAGTTGTTTTTTATATAAAATAAGCGCCGCTTCTCGCTGCCGAGCCTCATTACTTACTAATCGTGCTTGTGCGATGGCCCAGCGAGCACTGGAAGTCAACGGTGTAGCGTAAGTATAGAGAGGCACCCCACCCCCACCAGTAATAAGCACAGTCGCACCCGCCCGTGCACAAGAAGTAAGAGCAGCACTTGAAATCGATGTACCTGCTCCTAAAACAAGCACTGCTAAACCAGCAACTGGAATTTGAATTTTTCGTATGCGAGTTTCATGCACCGAGCTATCCCTATTTATCTGGCCTGCATCATAGGCCACAACTCCTGTACATGATTGACGAATTTGTACATACTCTAGATATAAAAAAGATACTCTATCTTCTAAGCGCACCTGATTATCTACCGGAATAGTACGGAAAGCTAAAGCTTCCTCTGAATAAGGCATCTCTATTCCTTTCAGCGTAAGAAATAAAACAATTAACTATAAATAAGCTGCGCCATCCATCCAACTAGATCACTAATCATCAATTAGTAATTCACTACTAATCACTCGAAATTACCAGACCTACAACTGGGTCATAATAATCTACACCATTCTCTAAAACGCTATACCGACATAATAAAGACGAAGCATCGAAAAGTGATTCTGATTCCTTAATCATTGCTTTATTGCGGCCCGTAACACTAACTGGAACTGAAGCTTGTAAAGCCTTCCGCACTAATTCCCAATCAGAATTACATAATTTTCGCAATTCATCTGCAGTTCCCTGCCACGCTCCGGGAATAATATCCGGATCTCCGCACACAATTAAACGAGTAGTTTTTACATCTATAAGTCTGGTGGCACTCTCATCACCTAGATTTTTATCGCACCTAGTCATAGCCGCAAAAGATTTCACCTGCGATGCTTCACTAAGGCAATATTTCATATCATATACAGCACTCTTGGCTCTAATTCTCGCAAACGCATTTTTTGCAACCTCATCAAATCCTTCACTCTGCTCCTCCGATAGATTCTCCAAGAGAATAGTGCCGGTATCCACAAACTCTTGACAATTTTCTGGAATACAGATTTCCTGATGCTTAGCCAACCAATTTTCTACTCGAGCAAGCTCACTGGCAAGATATGGCAATTTTTCTCCATCATTACCTTGAATTACAACCACAGAAATCACCGGCTCACCGGCATTCGGCACCCGTGTACTTCGCTTCAAATCATCTGTACGCCAAAGCCTGCCCGCACGTTGAATAAGAGAAGCCGCTGGGCATAATTCAGTACGAAGTAAATCCAGATCAATATCTAACGATGCTTCAATTGCTTGTGTCCCAATAACAATAATCCCAGCACCCTCGTTGCCTGACCCTATTTCTCTCTCTAAGTGTTCCGCATTACGCCGGCGATGCTCAGCCGTCATTCGTGAATGGAGAATAACGATGTCATATTCATTCCCAAGTGCTCTGGTAAGTTCCTGCGCGCGGACTACCGTATTACAAATAACTCCAATTCTTGCTTCTGGATAGCGCTGCCGTTGTGTACGTACCCAATTAAGATGCGAAATAGTTAGATCAGAATAGTTTTCATACTCGAGATTGATATTGATTTTATGTGGCCGCTCTTTAAGTTTCACACTGCGTACACAAGTGCCTTCTATATCTATATTTTCCAACAAGGGAAACTCTGCATCGCAATAGGGTGTTTTTCCTGTATAGGCCTCTAGATAAGCGGCACGTTGTGCACTAGCAAGAGTGGCAGAAAGAAAAGTAACTCTCGTGTGAGTGGCGCGCAGCCAAAAAAGAAGATTAGTTAATAAGACACTCTGATATTGATCAAGTGTATGGACTTCATCTATGACCACGTGCGCATTAGCAAGAGCAAGAAGACGCAGATGCGTCCACTTAGCTGGTAATGCTCCAAGAAGCGCTTGATCCACAGTCCCTACACATACAGGAGCTAACAACCTAGAGCTTCCTGAACGCACGAATTCGGTGGGAAATAATCCCGTAGAATTGAGAGCTTTTTCGGCAGAAGTAATGCTAGATAAATCGGAAGATTCATCTGAATCATTCCCCACCACAAGTGGTTGCCTATAAAAATCTTCAGTTGATGCGAGGGAATGCACAAGCGCAGCCACATTAGGCGTATCAGCATAATAGCGATGGATACGCCGCATAATTGCATTAGATGTAGCCTGAGTAGGAAGTAAAAAAATAAGACGTTCATTTTTTTTCGCATGGCGAAGCAACGCCGCTTCAGTTTTTCCAATTCCGGTAGGTGCCATGACATTCCATAATCCCGCACCTACCCGCATAGCTTCTTCTTGAAGCGGGCGTGGCTTCCACGATCCCAGAATTGCTTGTTGGCTTTCCTTATCAGAATTCCATCCATGATATATACCCACAGTTTCTGCAATACGTTTACGAGCCCTCTCTTTACAGCAAGCAAGCCATGCAGAAGGAGTATCAAGGTCAAGTTCTTTATCTTTAAGTAATTTCTGCTGGCAAACTACCCATTCATTGCCGGAAGCGATACGGTCGGCAAGCACAGTAAGCCCCGAAAGTAAAATAGTTGCCGTAGGCGATAACTCAGTCGGAAGATCGCTTTGTTTTATCCCCACCCCTTCTTCTAAACATTGCAAAATATCCTCACTCAAGTCTTTCCAGCCAGAATCACGAAAGTCTTCAAAAAAATAATTATTTTCTGCTCTATTCCACCCAGGAATATTAAAATACCCGTGATGCCCCAGTGCCGGAAGAAACTGCCAGGAGGTAGCTACCCGAGAATCTGGATCTATTGGGCCACCTTGAAGAAGCAAAGCAGATATTTTTTGATGATGACAAATATCAGGGAAAAAATCGTTATAAAAATTACTAGCGCTATCGGCTATATCTCCTAATTGAGGTTCACTGATACAAAGATTATCCCTAATATCATCCCATTGCTTTCCCTGCTGAGTTTGTTGATATTGAAATACGGGACAAGCTTTCCCGATATCATGACTACCGGCAATCCATTCTATTACTTGGCGTGAATCTGCTAATCCCAGCACTTTTCG
Source organism: uncultured Arcanobacterium sp. (assembly GCF_947253055.1). Classification (GTDB taxonomy): domain Bacteria; phylum Actinomycetota; class Actinomycetes; order Actinomycetales; family Actinomycetaceae; genus Arcanobacterium_A. The sequence goes on from NZ_CAMXYE010000004.1 coordinate 10,865, forward strand.
CAGCTCTGGACGCAACCATACTTCATACAATTCTCCCGCAACTGTAGCCGTATCCAATAAATGAGCCAGAAGCGGATACGGAGCTTCTACACCACGCTGCTTTGCCCATACCTTAGAGTGTGAATTCATCATGAGAGAAGTTGTACGGAAAGAAGACCACAGCCATAACTTTTCGCACGCCCCACCCCAGCTATTTGCAAGTTATATAAAGCATCCGAATCACTCACAATAGCTACTCCATCAATTGTATCGATCTGAATACTTCGTTTTTCTTTATCAATGTTTGGCGCAAGCACTTCACGTCGAGAATTAATAATCTCCACATTATCTAAAGCAGGAGATAGCTTTGCTGCTAACCACTCTAAAAGAGAAGGAACTCCCGGAAGCACCTCTGCTCCATCCAACGGAATAGATCTAATACCTCCAGAACTTACACGTTGGACAGCATTTACCGCAACGCGAAAAGATACTGGATTTCCAATCGGAATTTTAGGAATTAATACTTCCTTCGTTTCCACTTCACTGGGAAGTCCAGATTGTAAAATTGGCTCTTTAGACTGAATAAGAAAAAATGGCGGAGCGCCAGGCGTGTAATCTAATCGAAAAAGAATCCCCATCTCAGCTCGCGGGTGCTTCGCATCTACTTCCGGAAAAAGTGCCATTATTGCCCTATGACGTACCTGAGGATTATTAAGTTCCCACCCTTTTCTTGGCTTGTGTAAGGCACTGCGAGAGAGAAGCGTATGGACGGGTACTTTCGTCAAAAAAACCGATTGATGCTGCAGCGTATATTGATCTGCCATATTCATCTCCATCGACTAGGCTCTTAGTAAATATTTTCCATACCTAAAACAAATAGGTAAAGGTTTTATGCACATTGACAATATCACTTTCTTCCAGTAATCTCGTTTTGTCTCAAGGGAGAGAAAAGTGGAAAATGTAAATGCTTTAACGGATATTCCGCTATTGATTACTGTAAACGGAAGATTATCGGTCCGTGAAGCTCTTTTGAATGCCCATATCCCAGAGTCTCAATATGAGATGGGTGTAAATCCCGCACCCGTAATTTTAGATAAAAACGTTCCAGGATATGTATACGGTGCAGAGTTACGGCTACTAGCAGCGGTCACAGCTGTAGTACTGCGATACCACAGTGCCTGCGATAAAGATGTTCTGCAGATTCCAACCTCAGAAATCCTCACTCACGGTTTAAGTCCCGAAAACATTGATAAAGCATTACTCAAACTTACCCCGGGATTATTTTTATTTGATGATACGCAACCATTCATGCAGCAACCAGCAAAACCAAATACCCCTAAATCACCAGGCAAATTAAAAAAATTACTCCCCTCTATGCTCTCCGACAAGGGGGAAGAATTTTGGAATATGCTTACTCAGCAAGATACCTTATCTCTCGCCGATGCAGCTCTTTACTTGCTTGTTTATCACTACTACTCCCCTGCAGGAAATAGTAAATATGCTGGCCAAAAAGCTAAAATGGGGAGTCCTGGATTTCACTTTGTAGGCACAAAGATGACAGCCACAGAATTAATATGGAAAGGCAAATCTCTTCTACATACTTTACTAGCCATGATTCCACGTAACTGGGTAGAAGGAGACGGGCTACCAGCTTGGGCCGATAGGGACGGATCTCGCAGTAGAAGTGAACACCCATTATGGAGGGCCACTTGGTCTTCCAATAGTGCTGTCTGTTACTGGGAAAATGACAGACTTATCGGCGTAGAAATCGGCGGCATTCCCTTAAAATGGCTACCTAAAGAAGCCGGAATTAGAGCAGAAACTGAATCCGCAACAGAATCCGCAACAGATAGCAAAAAATCAAAAAAGAAAGATTTCCTTAAAGAATACTGGGATATGCGAAATCAGAGCGATCCTTTCTACCTATATCTAGCTAATAAATCAGGAAAACTTCAAGCACAAAGGATGGATATAAACCGAAATGCTACTGATTTAGCAGTAGAGTGGGCCGCAAATGGAAAAATTGCCGAAGCAGCAAAAGCTTATGACCGTATTCTTTCACCATCCGATTGCCGCCTACTTTTCATTCAACATTACATCGACGGCACTTCTTCAAGTCCCGTTATACGGTATTCCCACGTGCTTGTAGCAGATCCACAACTATGGAGCTTCGGACTTTCGGAGCGAGCACAAAACCAGGTAAAACAACACGCTAACTTTATTCAAAAACTTCACTACTGCGTGACGCAGCCTTTTCACCGCGTTCAAAACACTAATTCTAATCTTGGCAATACATTGCCAACAGTGCTTGATTCACTCACAGAATACCGAAGTTCCGTATCGGATATTTTTTGGCGGGCAATGACTACTTCTTATGAAGAATTCCTCGCACAAGCATCGGTAGAAGAAAAGCGGCCCACTGAAATAATTGCTGCTCGCGATACAGCAGCACAGATAGCTCTACAAGCTTTTAACGAAGCAATTGCACCATATCGAAATCAAGATCCGGCATTATTCGCAGCTGTTTATTCAAACGTAAATCACCATATTAATTTTATAAAGAAAGAATTCGCTATCTCTACATCGGAGAGGAGAAGCAATAGTGAATGAAAATTTCTCCCACCAGGAACCCTGGGAGGCACTTATACTAGAAATTTTGCATCGCCGCAGCGACCCCGAATATCGGACTACTCGGGCAGCAATTCGGCAAGGATTCACGCCATTTACACAAATGCGCGCTTTCCCTTATGTACTTCCCTCTCTTCCAGAAAATGCACACTCTACTCAGCGGGACGCTCTTCTACGTACTGCCGCACTGGCCGCCGAATATGAACGTATTCCTCACTCTAGTCGAGGAAAACGCCTAGACTCACTAGGGCGCTGGGCATTCCGCGTAGCTACAAGCGCAGATAAATATGGACGCTCCCAATCTATTGACCCTATTAATCCAGGAATGATTGCAGCGCGTTTAGCGTATCTACACACTCAAGATATGGAAGAAGCAGCTCGCTCTATTAAACGTATATTCGAATTTGCATCCACAATTCCAAATCCTGTTCCTGCTGTAGATTATTTTGATATTTGCCGCACACTTATGTACTGGGGAAATGGAGTATCTCCTAAATCTCAGCGTATTCGAATGCGCATTCTTGAAGATTTTTACTCTGCTCCACGTATAGATACTTCCACAAAATCTTTTATCAAGCCTATGCAAAATACTGAAAAATAAACCCACTCCCAAAGGAAAAATTATGTATCGCAATCTAACTCTGCATTTTTTAACGCCAATTAGCTACTCAAATTTAAATCGCGACGATACCGGAACTCCAAAACGGCTTGTAGAAGGTGGAGTACTTCGTGCTATGCATTCTTCACAAGCCATTAAACGCGGTATTAGAGTCGCCTATGAAGATTCCAGTTTAGATGCTTCAGTGCGATCCGGTAATATCGCAGAAGATATTCGCGATGCGGCATTGGAAATCCAGCCTTATCTTGACCGCCAAAAAGCACTAAATGAAGCCAAGAAAATCATAAATACTTTAACCAAAAAAGATAAAGATAAGGATAAAGATAAAGATATTGAAAACGAGGCAGAAGCTGAACGATCTATTTGGATGAGTGAAGAAGAGATTCAGGTAGCGGCGCAAATAGTTACAGAGCAAATAACGGCTAGTGAAGATTTTATTCAAAATGGCCGCACCGGCTCACTTGCCATTGCTGCTTTTGGGCGAATGTTTGCTGCAAAGCCTGAAAAAGGCACCGAAGCTGCCTTGAGCGTATCTCCAGCAATAACTACGCATGCAGCCAGCATTGGGACTGACTATTTTACGACTATTGACGACATCAGAGAACGCAATAAATTTGCCGATTCTGATGCGCGCACTGGCGCTACCTACCTAGGGATTAGCCAATTTACTAGCGGTATTTTCTACCGCACAGTCACTATTGATCGTATGCAGCTCCAAACTAGCTGGACTGCTTTTAATACAGCAAAAGCAGAAAAAAATTTACGAGAACTTATTACCGCTATTATTTATGGCCAGCCTCGAGGTAAGGAACACTCTACAGCACCGTACACACAGCCAGCCCTTGTATTAGCAGAAGAACAACGCTATCGCTGCGCTTATAGCTTTGAGACACCAGTCCAAGCAGATAGCATTCACGGAGGATTCTTAGAGCCCTCCATACGCGCCTTAAGTACTCAGTTCCATGCTGCTCGCAGTTTTGACCCGGATAATTTCGGAAATACTTTTGCACTGGCAGGTACTTATCCGAATATTAAAGATACGTTTGGAATTGAACCCGTATCAAAGGATGCTCTCATTAACACCGTTACAGCATGGATTTTGGGCGATAAGAATGAATAACTCATCATTCCTCCGCTTAGCAGGTCCGATACAGTCATGGGCCGGGCCACGCGTAACTGGGAATGTGGTAAATTCAAAGCTTCAACCCACTAGAACAGGGCTCTTAGGGCTTCTTGCTGGCGCTCTTGGAGCTTCACGTAATCAATGGCCCAGGTGGATAGAAAATGTAGATTTCGCCATCCGTGAAGATAGACGCGGTCAATTTTGCAATGAATTTCAGACCATAAATCCTCGAATAGACGAGTTCAGATTGCGCGCTGACGAAAGGACTTTCCGTGAGCGCCAATTATCAATTCATGGAATGCGTGTTACCAAGACAAATCTTGCTTTCACTCCAGATGCGCGAGATGGCACATCCGTAATTCGCCGCACTTATCTGATTGAAGCAGAATTTTTAGTACGAGTTACCTGCCCGGAACATCAAGATGAAATAAACTCCGCACTGCGCAACCCTATTTTCACTACTTACTTAGGAAAGAAAGCATTTGCCCCTTCATTTCCATTCTACTTAGGCTACGGAGAGTCCCAATTACTTAGCCGTATCCCTACATATGACCCCTTATTCGCTAATCCCAAAAAACAGATATGGACCTATCAGCGTGCTCCATATACTCCTGATAGTGGAACAGGAGCTTTACCTCCCACCTCTTCCATGGTAGATGTAGTGAAAGATAGGGATACATGGCTTAAACAAGTATCAACATTATTAATGCGCTAGATTCAAACCTTACTACAGTCATCACCCTGCGCCTGTCATTAAAATAGTGACGGCGCAAAATATACACATAGGCACCAACCCAGTAGAGTTCAGTATATGGAAAGCGTATTATCTTCCGTTCTCGTCTATATATCCACTTCTATCGACTACTTAGTAGTGCTGACGATTCTCTTCGCGACGCAAGGCCGGCGCTACGTCAAATCGATATACCTCGGGCAGTACCTCGGCACCGCTCTTTTGGTGGCGGGAAGTCTCATCGCGGCTCGTTTCCTCAGTTTCATTCCGCAAGATTGGATTATCGGCTTGCTGGGAATCATCCCGATTGGGCTGGGGATTCGCGCTATTTTTGTAGATGAAGACGTAGACGAAGAAGAAATTGCAGAAAAACTGCGCACAAAGGGATCAAAAATTCTGGCTTTCACCGGGCTAACTGTGGCTATGGGGGGAGATAATATCGGAATCTATGTGCCGTATTTTACGGGAAGGGCGCCGCTGCAAATTTTGATCTCGCTGGGCATATTCGCCTTGGGGATTCTGGCGCTTTGCCTGATTTCACAGCGTCTTGCCGCCGTGCCGGCTATCGGAGAAACGGTGGAAAAATACGAAAAAATTATTGTACCTATCGTCTTCATCGGCCTTGGCTGCTATATTCTCGCCGAAAACGGAACTATCGGATACCTACTAAATTTGGTAGGCGCATAGAAAATCTAAATACAAAAGCTCTAATCACAACGCCACATTTTTACATTTCATTTATTTAGGGTAGGCTTACCTCTAGAAATTCGGACTTGCCAGAGGTTGGCACTTCTCCGAAATCCGCAACTTTCTTTTCACTACCCGAAATGCCACCGCATTTGCACTAATGCGGGCTAAGAGGAGGATAGTTCGTGCAGGTAAAGCCCAATATGCGGGAGACTCAGAGCGCGGCGAGTGCTGCCCGCCGATTACTTGCGGGCGCCGGTAGCGCAACAGCTCTTTTCTACGAATATCCCACGGCTCCTAAATTGGATAACTTCGCCCACGGTCTAACGAGCGACGGAGAGCTGGTAATAGTGACGTGCAAACCAGATATCCGATTTTTGCCTAACAGCTCTGCCTCCACTACCACGAACCACACAATAAATGAGCTAAATTCCGCGGAAACGTATCGAATCCGCTTTGAAATATCACGCGATGCACCTCGTTTTGACGTAAAAATCCTCACCGCGTCGCTGCATTTACTCGGAGATTTATGCTGGGTAGCGCCGGCAAAAGTTGCTCGGCTACTCAGTGACGATAAACTTCCGGAAAACTTGCGGGTATTACTGGGAGTGCCCGGAGCACGTCTAGCAACTATCCACTTTCAGCAAGCCGTACTACACGATCCGAATGGCATAACTCCACTGAGCCGCGTCGAAATAATTTCTGCTTCTACTGCTCAATTCCCCAGTTCAGCCCAAGAGCTCGACTGCTATGCCTTAGTGGGTGCACAACCAAATAATGTGCTCAGTCGGGTCTGCCGAGCTGTAGTAGCAGGGCAGGCACCAGGAAAAGTTTGCTCTAAATGCCCGCTAAAACTCGCGCACGCATCACTAGCCAATAGAGTATTTTGCGCAGATATCGATAGCAGCGGGGTTACTTTGATGTATGTGGGAATAGGGGAAATGACCACAGTGTATGCACAGTTTTCCGAGCCGGTAAAAAATATATCGCAATTTAGCGCCCAACTTAGCCAGCTCGGGTAGATCCAGCCTCGTGATGTGCAAGCTCTTGCGTATCTGACGAACGAGGTTGGCAGGTTGGGGTCCCCGTAACTATCGGGAACCCCAACCTCGCAAACTAAGATTATTACCTACTGGGCGCACTCCACTATTAAAAATACAGTGCAGAACTACCGCATTCTAAGAGTATTTCTGCTGGCTCTTTCGCAGCCAGCTATTTAAGTTTTACGCTTAGCGGAGTTCGAACGAAGCGCAGTCAGCAGTTTCGCCCACCAGTTCAATTTCCTTGGCGGTGCAAAGCAAATTGGAATTGTGTACACATTCCAGACGCTGGCAAGCTCCCACGGTTCCGGCAGCGGTTTCTAAACCGGCGCGTGCATCCAGAGTTACTAAAGTGCCACAGCTCGGCTGGTTAGTGTGACCAGCAATCGTGATTGCTAAAGCTGTGCAGCCATTATTGTTGAACGCACATCCAGTGGCTGAGCAGGATTTAATAGTTGTTGCGGTGCTCATGATGAAAACCTTTCGATTGTTAATCCTGCGTATCTGACGCTTTTAGTCTAAGAAGCCCTAAAAATTACACAACGCAGGATTGCCTCACCAATATTCGCTATTTACAGTTTTCCTAAATCGCCGGCAGAATCTGACGTATCGCCACTTATCCGCTTATTACTGCGGTTTTCTCTTCTAAAAGAATTTTTTGCCCGTAATTCTTATAGCCGCTGTTCCCCGCGAAATAGCCAATTAACGAAAACAAAGTATTTCGTTATATGAAGAAATAAAGAGAATGCCGCACTACTCTTGAATACTTCAGTCGAAGTTATTTAATCAGCATTCTTTAATCAACATTCTTTAATCAGCATTCTCGGAGCAGAACTGCGCCAATTTTGCCGCTGCCCGCGGCAAAGCCGCAAAAATTCTCTCTAAAGCACTATCGCTGTGGGCAGCAGAAACAAACCACGCTTCGAAACACGAAGGAGGTAGCGCAATTCCTTCCTCCAGCATGGCGTGGAAAAATACGTTATACATTTGCGCATTTTGCTGCTGCGCAGCGGCGTAATTGTGCACACCCGCTTGCGCCGGATCTGCACCAAAAAAGACGCTAAAGAGATTGGCGGCGGTGTTTATCTGATAGGGAATTTCCAGCTTAGTAAATTCAGCCGCTAAGTGTTGGCAAATTTGCTGCGCTACCGTATCTACTCGTTCGTAGACCGCTCTATCGGCAAGTTCTAAAGTCTTTAATCCAGCCGCCGTCGCCAAAGGATTTCCGGAGAGAGTGCCCGCTTGATAAACCGCACCTACCGGAGCTAAATGTTCCATAATTTCCCGGGCTCCGCCTACGGCAGCTAGTGGCATTCCCCCGCCAACCACTTTTCCGAAAGTATAAATATCCGGTAGGTAACTGGCTGCCGCCAATTCTTTGCGCACCCACTCTTGGCGCGCGGCTACATCAGTGGTCGCTTCCGGCGGAAGAGGAGCTCCATTCCACTTCTTCCCATAGCCGGTTTCGTATCCCCAGAATCCAGCCGGAGATGCGCGGAAGCCGGTCAACACTTCGTCGAGAATCATCAAAGCTCCATACTGGCTAGTGACCTCCCGAATCACCTGGTTAAACCCATTAATTGGCGGAACTATTCCCATATTTGCCGGAGACGCTTCGGTAATTACTGCTGCGATTTCAGTGCCCCGCAACTGGAAAACTTCTCGGAGAGCTGCCGCGTCATTATAGGGAATCACCAGTGTATCTGCCGCCGTTCCCCGCGGTACACCTGCCGAACCGGGCAAACCTTGCGTGGCTACTCCAGAGCCCGCTGCCGCCAGTAAGCCATCAGAATGCCCATGATAGCAGCCAGCAAATTTGACTATAACCTCGCGCCCGGTGACTCCCCGCGCCAGGCGAATCGCCGTCATGGTGGCTTCGGTGCCGGTAGAAACCATGCGCACTTGTTCCGCACCTGGCACTCGCGCCGTGATGGCATTTGCTAAATCCGTTTCACTCTCGGTTGGAGCTCCGAAACTCAAACCTTTTGCCGCAGCTGCTTGCACCGCTGCGACCACTTCTGGGTGAGCGTGGCCGAGGAGAGCTGGCCCCCACGTGCACACTAAATCCACATATTCTTTGCCATCGATATCGTAAATATAAGGGCCACGAGCAGCACTTATAAAACGCGGCGCGCCGCCTACTGACCCGAAAGCGCGCACCGGAGAATTTACTCCTCCGGGAATTGCCACTTTTGCTTTTGCGAATGCTGCTTCTGCTTTCATCGCTCTACTCCGCTTCTTTTCGCTACTTCAAGTGCCCAATAAGTCAAGATTACATCGGCGCCGGCGCGAGCAATAGAGATTAGCGATTCCTGAATTGCCCGCTCCCGATCAATCCAGCCTTTCGCGGCAGCCGCTTCTAACATCGCATATTCTCCACTCACTTGATAGGCAGCTACCGGCACCTGCACGGCGGCAGCCACATCAGCTACGACGTCTAAATAATGGCTGGCCGGTTTCACCATCACAATATCGGCCCCTTCAGAAATATCTAGCAACGCCTCCCGCAGACCTTCTTTACGGTTCGCAGGATCTTGCTGATAAGTTCGACGATTCCCCTTTAGAGTGGAGCCCACCGCTTCGCGGAAAGGCCCAAAAAAAGCAGATGCATATTTTGCTGAATACGCCATTATTGCAACATCGCTAAATCCAGCTGCATCTAAAGCCTGGCGAATATAGCGCACCTGCCCGTCCATCATTCCAGAAGGGCTCACCATATGGGCACCTGCTTGCGCCTGCGATAGTGCCATTTTGGCATAGAGCGGCAAAGTGGCGTCATTATCTACCGTCCCGTCGTCTCGCACCACTCCACAATGGCCATGACTAGTAAATTCATCAAGGCAGGTATCGGCGCAAATGACGAGGGCATCGCCCACTTCTTCCCGAATTGCCGAGATTCCCTGATTCAAAATTCCCGCTTCTGCCCATGCATTCGATCCGATGGCGTCTTTCTGCTCTGGAAGCGGCACCCCAAATAAATCGATACCTCCAACGCCCGCTTCTACTAGCTCTCTTGCCAAAGCGCGAATTGAATCTAGTGTGTGCTGATACTGCCCCGGCAAAGCAGAAATTGGCTCCGGAGCGGTGATTCCCGCCCGCACAAACGCTGGGTACAGCAACTGACTAGGAGAAATACGAGTTTCTGCCACGAGCTCACGCAAAGCTTTTGTACTCCGCAACCGGCGCGGTCTTTGTAGTAAATCCATTATTAACTCCTCTACTCTCTGCTATTTTCTATTATTTTCTAGGTCTATTTTTACAATAAGTTTTGCAATATCGGCGGCGGTGGGGCTCGCAGCAACTCCGATTACCTCTAAACCAGCTCGCTGAGCATCTTGGGCACTCTGCTCACCCAAGGCAATTATCGGCGCTGGGCGTACTCGGGCAACTGCTGTAAGCTGTGCATACGCCACAGCCGCCGAACCGGCAGTCACCACCACGATATCGGCGTCATAAAAATCTTCTGCGAGGCAAGGTAAAGAGTACGGGGAATAAATAGCGACTTTTTCTACTTGCATTCCAAATTTCTGCACTCCGGCCAACAAAGTAGGTTTTGCCTGCTTAGAGCCAAGAATCCAAGCACAAGGCGGATTTTGTGCCGCTGCACCGGTATCCTCCGCCAGCTGCTCCGAAAGCATCCCGAGCAGAGCGCGCGCATTCGCGGCCGGAGTAAGTGCACAAGTAATGCCGATATTCTGCAAAGCGGCAGCTGTCTTTTCTCCGACGACGCCGTAGCGACTACCACGCGCCGCTAAACTCTGGAACTGCGCAATCTGCGCTTTATCCAAATATTCAAAACTGCGAGCGGAGGTAAAGAATACCCAATCCGGAAAAGTAGCAGGAAGTTGGAAATTCTCTTTTTTATAGTCGGTGAGTGGCGCAGCGACTACGGAAAAATTTTCCACAGCGCCTACTGGGCAGGGGTTATTTTCTGCACGGATTTCTGTACGATTTTCTGCGCCGCTCTTTACGTAGGTTTCTGCGCGTCTTCCATTTGCAGATTTTTCTGTGTGGCTTTCGGTGTAGATTTCTGTGTAGCTTTCGGTGCGGCTTCTGGCGGTTTCGCCAGCCCGCGCAGGATTTTGCCGCAAACAGGCGGCAATTTCCTGCGCCAGCTGCTCCCGCTTTTGCGTCACTACAATTCGCATCACACCAACACCATTTTTACTCGTTTTTCGCTCAGCCATTCCCAGTTTTCTCAGTCACTCCGCTGCTCTCAGTCGCTCCCGCTGCCCCGAGCTTTCACCGCCTGCAAATTAGCTATTTCCCCCGCGCCTTGCGCCAGAAGTTGCGCAGCTACTCGCTGGCCAAGCGCCGCCGCCTGGGCATCTATTTGCGGAATTTCACAAGGGGAAAAAGCAGCATATTCCCGGCTGGAAAATTTCTCTGCGGCGCAGCATCTTTCTTTTCCATCTAAGGAAAATACGCCCGCCACCAGCTGCGAATCTGCAAGCTGAGAATCCACTATCTTTACCCCCACCGGAGCTGCACATCCCGCATTTAATCCCGCCAATACAGCGCGCTCCGCAAAGGCGGCGGCGCGCGCGGCATTGTTATTAATTTTAGCTAGAGCCTGCGCAAGAGCACTCTCTGAATTCCAAGGAGCGTCTTCACTCCGGCATTCCACCGCCAAGCGCCCCTGCGCCGGCGCCGGGAAAATATCTAGCTCTTCTGTGATGGCAGCGCAGCGATGCAGCCGCTCTAATCCCGCCTTAGCGAGAATTACGCCATCTAAATCACCACGGAGCTTGGCGTTACCCTTGCCCGCCGCATTTGTATCGCTAGTTGCTTTGGCGCGGCCAGCCGTATCAGCGCCGCCTGCCATACCGGTGCCGCCATCCGCATTAATGCCATCAACAGTATCAGTACCACTAGCTGTATCAATACCACTCGCCTTATCCACCACACCACTGGCTTTGATACGCGCCAAACGAGTATCGATATTGCCCCGAATATCCACTATTTGCAGATCGGGGCGAATTGCCCTAATTTGTGCCGCGCGGCGCGGAGAGCCGGTGCCGATAAGCGAATTTTTCGGAAGTTCCGCCAAAGATAGAGAATCTCGCGCACACAAGACGTCGCTCGGGGCGGCTCCAGTAGGTACAGCTCCGATTGCTAAACCCGGAATTGCGGCCGTCGGCAAATCTTTGAAACTGTGCACTGCAATATCACATTCTTTATGCAGTAGAGCCGTGCGCAAAGCAGCTGCAAAAACGCCAATACCCCCTAGTTCTACCAGGGAGCGGGTACTTATATCTCCTTTGGTCTGAATAATCTTTAATTCAACATCCAGCCCCTGCGCTTCAAGCAGACGCGCCACTGCCAGCGACTGCGTTTTCGCCAATTCAGAACCGCGCGTTCCCAAAATTATTTTATGCAAACTCTGCTCCTGTCTTTACTGCGTGCGTCACCACTGCTCCCAAACCGGTGCCGGCGATCCAAGCACCCGTCGCCCCCAATCCCGGGATTTGCGCCAACTGCTCCGTCAAACACTCTAAATTCTTCCGATGAGTAGGAGTCTGCGGGCTCAAAGAAGCTCCCCAAGATACGATACGCGCATCGAGAAGATTTTCTGCCGCAATTTCACAATCAAGTACTGCTTGCGCATCTAAAAATGCTTCACGCACAGCCGGATAAGGCAGCTGCTGGGCTGACCTGCCATAAGAAAGCCGAATTGCGTGCGTGCTGCCGCCGTGTACTTTCGCTAAAGCATCGGCTGCCCACGGCCATTTCACCGAATAGTGAGTAAGAGCTTTTGCCTCCACCACTCGCCCTTTTACCGCTACTGCACTGGGCTCGATTAAAGCGCCCGATCCGCGCGGGGCGGCGTCTAAAGCCGGATCTTTAATAATTAAGGTGACGCCGGCAATCTTTGCTCCCTGCGGTACTTTCCACGCCTCCGGTATATCGAGCGGAGAAATTTTCCGCAACAGTTCTAGCGCCGATACTCCGTCGACCGCGATAAGTAATTTTGGCGCAGTTATTACCTCTTCACTGCCACGCACTGGGCGGGGCCTCGCCCGCGTACCAGCAGATTTCGCTACGAGAATCGAAAATCCGTTCTTATCATGTAATACGTCGGTAGCAATTAAACCGCGGCGAATTTTGCCGCCAAATTTTTCTATCTGCTGTGCCAGCATAAATGCCACTTGATGCATACCACCTACCGGTTGGCCTAAAATCGGGGTGTTTTTCGGGCGCAGCCGGCGCACAGCGGCAATTAACGAACCTTCCACACGCAGAGCTGACACAATACCAGGAGCAATAGCAGAAAGCGCCAAAATCTCTGGGTCAGCCGTATGCACCCCACCCGCCACCGGAGCAACCATTTTTTCTAGTACGGCCGCTCCGAGACGTTTACGCACTAATTCTCCGAGCGTCTTGGCATCTGCCCCGATATCGCTTGCCAGTTCGAGATCTTTCCGAGCTACGGCATACTCGGCCGCAGTGAGCATCTCAAACGCCGGATCTTCCCAAGAGCTCGGAATTCCCCATACTCCTTGCGCAATAGGAGCAGCTGCTCCGCCTTTCCAAATCCACGATCTCCCTTGTGGATTCTTCACTTTTAAACCCAGCTCCGCACATAAATTATTCAGAGCCGCGCTGCGTAAAGCATAAGATTCTGCCCCTAAATCAAGGCGAACTCCGCCTACATATCCAGCGGCAGTGAGCCCTCCTAAATGTTGGCGCGCTTCAATCACCGTAGGTTTTATTCCGCGTTTTACCAGTTCATAGGCAGCACTAAGGCCAGCGATTCCCGCCCCGAGCACTATTACTTCTTCACCCACGATGTACTTCTTTGCTGGGCACAGGAGGTACAGAAGATAAAGACGAGACACCAGGTGCGCCAGACACAGGAGAAACGGCCGAAAATTCATGCACTTGCGCCACAATATCTGCCAGCACTGCTGGATCCGTATCTTTTGGCACGCCGTGCCCCAAATTTACGATATGAGCATCAGCTGCCAATCCAGCGGTCAAAATCTGCGCTACATGAGATTCCACTACTTCCGAGCGGCACCCCAGAATTGCTGGGTCGATATTGCCTTGTACCACTACTTTTTTATCCGGAAAACTCTTACGGAGTTGCGCAATTGCCGCAGCGATATCAGTGCGGTAATCGATTCCCACCACTTCGGCATGCTGGGCAAAATCGGGCAGCAGCGCCGCCGTCCCCAATCCGAAGTGAATACGCGGCAGCCCTAAATCGGCAGTGAGAATTTTTTGCGCCGCCGGCGCGCAGTATTTGCGATATATCGCGGGCGCCAGTGCACCCGCCCAAGAATCAAAGAGTTGAAATGCGCACGCGCCGCCTGCTTTTTGTGCCTGCAGAAAAGCAATCGAGATTTCGGCGCACCAATCTACCAGCGCGTACCACAATTCTGGCTCTGCATACATCATCGTGCGAGCAGCTAAGTGATCGCGTGAAGGGCGGCCTTCTACTAAATAAGCAGCCATAGTAAAGGGAGCACCGGCAAATGCCAGCACCGGAACGGAAAGCTCTGCCACCGCGAGCTGTACTCCTTGGGTGACGGCAGTGCCGTCACCCGGCTTATGCGCAATCAGTTCTTTAACATCTTTTGCACAGCGATATGGCTGCTCCATCACCGGCCCCACGCCGGGCACAATTTCTACCGGCACGCCAGCCAATTTCATCGGGACAGTGATGTCGCTAAAAAATATAGCGGCGTCTACCCCGTAACGGCGCACTGGTTGGGCAGTAATTTCTGCCGCCAATTCCGGGATCAGGCACGCCTCTAGCATGCTCGTGCCCGCCCGCACTTTTCGGTATTCTGGCAGGGAGCGCCCGGCTTGCCGCATGAACCAAACCGGCGTCACCGCAGGGCGATTTCCACCGAGTGCGCTAAGAAAATTTGCAGTCACAGACCCTATTCTGGCAGATACTGAGCCAAGGTGGTAATTAAGAATGTGTTATCTAAAATTGTGCTCTGGAAATTTATCTGATTCAATTAATTCACGTGGGAATAGTGAGCGTCTCTGTACATCATCAACGGCACGGTCTGAGCCAAGTAGCGCAGATAGCAAATATAGCTGATGACTTACTGGCTGATATTTTAAATCATCCAGAAATAGCAGCTGCGGCCGTACTCACTACGTGCAATCGGGTAGATTTTTATCTCAGCACCGCCGGCTCGGCTCCCGCCAACGCTCTGGAAAAGATTTTGCTCGAAAAATTTTCTTTCTCTCCCACCATTAAATTCAATAAAGCCGCCATAAGGCATATTTTCCAAGTCGCAGCCGGTTTAGATTCTATGGTGATTGGAGAGCGCGAAATAAGCGGGCAGTTGAAGCGCGCGCATATCCAGGCAGTTAAGAATAATCGCACCAATTACGAGCTCGCACTAGTACTAGAAAATGCTCTGCGCACCTCCCGAAAAATTGCTCATAATACCGGCTTAGCCGGCACCGGTAGGTCTATAGTTGCTCAGGCGCTAAATTTGGTAAACGCAGATTTAGAAAAATCACCGCACGCGGTTAAAGCCCTCCTAGTCGGCACGGGTTCTTATGCGGGCGCAGCGGTGGCACAGCTGCGCGGTCGGCAAATTGAAGATATTTGCGTCTACTCCCACTCGGGGCGCGCGGAGGAATTTGCGGCGCGGCACGAGCTCACGCCAGTACCCACGGGAGAATTGGCATCGGCCATAGCGAAAGCTGATTTAGTGGTCTCTTGCCGTGGCTTAGGCACTCCGCTTATTACTGTTCCACTTTTGCAAAATGCTCTCGCCTTGCGTACAAAATCTATATCTCAAAATGACGGGGAAAAATCTACACCTATCCTTACCGGCGAAAATACCGCACTGGGCGAAGATACCGTACCAAGCGAAAATCTCGCACCGAGCGAAAATCTCCTCATCTTAGATTTAGCTTTAGAGAATGACGTCCAAGCTGCCGCCCGAGATCTTCCCCAGATTCGCTTAGTGACTCTGCACGATATCCAAGCACATACTCCCGCTGCTACCAGTGCAAATATCGCGCGCGCCGAAAAAATTATCGAGAGAGAAGTAGCACGCACCTATATGCAGCTCAAAGAAAGAAAGATTGATCCGGCTATTGTGGCCTTGCGCGAGCATATACAGGAAGTCTGCGAAGAAGAGATTGCTCGACTACCTGAAAAAGAATCTTTTTCCCGCCCGGAGATGGAGCGCGCTTTGCGGCATTTTGCCGCGCGTATGGCACATATTCCGAGCGTCTTAGCGCATGAGGCGGCACGCAGTGGAGAATATGAAGAATATATTAAGGCATTGCATTATTTATTCGGGGTGGATTTGAACGCATCACAAATAACTGGAAAAACCTGCCCCCAAAAATCACCACAACAATCTCCGCAACAATCTCCGCAACAATCCGCCAGCGCGTCTTCTTTTCCGCACCGAGCGGTAGCTGAGCCAGCCCCATTGGGCTCCGATAACTCCGATAACTCCAATAACTTCGCTAGCTCCGATGCCCCGATAACCCCGGCGCGGGAGAAAGAAGATCCAAATGAATTTTGATGCCATTATGCTTTGCTCCTACGGCGGACCACGCGGCATGGAAGACGTATTGCCTTTTATGCGTAATGCTACGCGCGGCAGAGGAGTACCAGATGAGCGGTTACTAGCCGTCAGCGGGCACTACCGTATATTCGATGGCATCAGCCCTATTAATGCGCGGAATGAAGAATTGCAAGCAGCGCTGGCGGAGCGGCTTTCCGTGCCGGTAGTCATTGGAAATAGAAATTGGACTCCTTATTTTTCCGATACTTTAAAAGAACTTGACGCCCGGGGTCTGCACCGCGTTTTGTGCATTTTCACTGCTGCCTTTGCATCCTATTCAGGATGCCGGCAATATCGGGAAGATATCGCGGCCGCGCTTGCGGAAATTAATGCCGAAGATAAATTTACTCTTTTTCGAATCCCCCCATATTACGCAGCTACCGGATTTCACAAGGCTAATGTGGCTGCGGCACGGGAATGCTTAGCGAAAGACGCAGCTGCGCATCTGATATTGGTGACGCATTCTATTCCGCTGGCGATGGAAGAGCATTCCGGCAGCCCTACTTCCCCCACGTCAAGCAATGATACGAATTCTGATGTACTAAGCAATAATACGAATCCGGATACGCCGCGTGCTGTATACAAAAATACCTACGCTCAGCAGCATCGCGAAGTAGGGAAACTTATCTGCCAGGAATTGAGTGAAATTTTCGGGCGTGAAATTCCGCTCGATTTAGCGTTCTGCTCGCGCTCCGGCTCTCCGCGGCAAAAATGGCTGGAGCCGGATATCAACGATAGACTCCGCACCCTCTCCGCAGCAGGCGTTAATTCAGTAGTAGTGCTGCCCTTCGGATTTATTAACGACCATATGGAGGTGGTCTACGATTTGGATACGGAGGCCGCACAAACGGCGGCAGAACTGGGAATGCAATATCAGCGCGCCGCGACTGCCGGCACAAATCCAGATTTTATTGATTCAATCGTGGAATTGATTAATGGGAAGATTCACTCAGCCTGGCCGGAGCAATGCCCCACCGGATGCTGCCTACCATATACAAATTATTCTCCACTTCCAACAGTTTTCACTGCCCCTAGCACCCAAAACGTTACCGATAAAGCGCATATCGCTTCCGCTAGCGATATCCCTCAGACCCAATCTGCAAAATAATTTTTCAAAAATTAAAGAAAGGTAAATCATGAATGCACATCCATCTCCTACCCCTCATTATGTGCCTGATCCGCGAGACAAGACGGGAATCGACCCCGATGAAGTAAATGCCCGCAGTAATTTTTCTCTGCAGGCCGTATTTCAGACGGTTGCCCCCTTCCCCGCGGCAGAACGAGCCGAAATGGCAGCTGAGCTCACTGCGGAGCTTGCTCAGCACGATATCGAAATTCGCGGCTGGTACGATGTAGGCGGCTTCCGCGCTGATGCAGATTTAATGCTGTGGGCTTTAGGTAGTTCCGCTCCTGATTTGCAACGGGCTTATCACGCAGTATTAAATTCGCGGCTCGGAAAAATGATTAAACCCGTGTGGTCGGCGATGGCAGCTCATACTCCCGCCGAGTTTAATAAACGCCATCTTCCGGCTTGTTTTGGTGGGATTGCGCCGCGCCCCTATATCGCCGTATATCCATTTGTGCGCTCTTGGGATTGGTACTATCTCCGCCCCGAAAAGCGGGCAGCGATTCTGCGGGAACACGGCCTAAATGGTCGCGACCACCTCGATGTACAGGTATCCACTTTAAGCGCTTTTGCACTCGGAGATTACGAGTGGACTATCGCTCTGGAAGCTGATTCTTTTGAGCGAATTATGAGCGTATTGCGCAAGCAGCGCGACGCAGAAGCGCGCTTATTTGTGCGGGTAGATACACCCTTCTTTACCGGCCCGCGCGTAGAGCTCTCAGAATGGGTAGATAGACAGCCTCAAGCCTGAGCGCAAAATTTACTGGCTTCGGCTGGCTTCATCTAATTTAGACTGGCTTCGGCAATAAATAGCGAAATATATTTATTGCCGGAGCCTAATTATTTGCGATTTTCTAAATTGTGGAAACCCAATATTCAATAGGCATAATTTTTCTGTATTAAAGTGGGGTTGTATCCTAGCCATCCACCGCAGCTGGGAGTAGATACAGAAGATCTAGAGGAAAAATATGCAGAGAATGCCCTATAGAACTCGGAGAATAGTTTTCTATATCTGCAGCATCATCTGCGTAATCTGCGCAGTTCTTAGCCTCCTGGCAATAACGTCTTTAATTATTTCCACCGGGAAAAATAAATACACTTTGATATTTTTACTCTCTGGCTTCCTAAGTGCGGCTACTTTTCTCACCACGCGCAGAATAAAAAGATCTTTTCAGCATTACCAGGAGCAAGTCGAATCTGCACTCCCATATGAGCGCCCATATGCACTCCCCGATGATTTCGCGCTTACTGATGAATTTAAGAAAACTCTCCAACTGCTGGAAAATGGGAAAAATATCTTTCTTACTGGCGCGGCCGGCACCGGAAAATCTACTTTAATTCGTTATTTCCTCAATTCCACTTCCAAGAATGCGATGGTTGTGGCTCCTACTGGAGTCGCCGCTTTAAACGTAGGCGGATGCACGATTCATAGTTTCTTATCCATCAGCCTCCTTTCTTCTGTGGCGAGTGTTATGCGCGCTACCTATTATCCACGGCGCTACGGCGAAGTAATTAAAAATCTAGATGTGCTGGTAGTTGATGAAATTTCTATGGTACGCGCCGATCTTTTCGATATATTGGAGACCGTTTTAAGACGTTTTGGCCCACATCCGGGCCAGCCCTTCGGAGGAGTGCAGATAGTACTGACTGGAGATTTATTTCAGCTGCCGCCTATCGTGCTCGATGAAGAAATTCCTTATTTTGAAACTGCCTATCCGAGCCCCTATTTCTTCTCTGCCGCCGCCTATTTTATGGGGGATTTTCAGAAGGTAAATCTCACGCAGATATTCCGCCAAGCGGAAGATGAGCAATTAGCGAAGATACTTAATAAGGTGCGCGATGGCTCAGCCGGCGAAGCGGAATGTGCTATTTTGAATTCGCATACTGACCCAAATTTCGTGCCTCCACCCGAGGAATTCTGGTTGACACTCGCTACCCGCAATCATATCGTCAAGGAGTATAACGAGCTTATGCTCAGCCAGCTCGATACCGAGTTGCATGAATATGAGGCAGAAATATCTGGCGACGTGCGCCCGGGAAGTACGATTTTTGAGAAGAATTTGCGCTATAAGGTAGGTGCGCAAGTAATGATGCTCACTAATGATCCGCAAGGGCACTGGGTAAATGGCACCGTCGGAAAAATTATTGCTATTGAATACGGTCGCTATAAAAAACCGAATGTAGTTATTCGCACTCGCAGCGGAGAAGAATTTATCGTAAAACCAATGAAGCATACGGTTGCTCGCCCCAAGGTAGCAGACGGAAGAATAATACAAGAAGCAGTCGGACGCATATTACAGCTACCTTTTAAGCTGGCGTGGGCTATCACTATTCACAAAAGCCAAGGGCAAAGCCTAGAAAATTTCGTAGTAGATTTAGGCACCGGTACTTTCGCCACTGGGCAGCTCTATGTGGCCTTAAGTCGCGCCAAAAATTTATCTGATCTAGTGCTGAAACGCCCCATCCAGCCTACAGATTTGCAAATAGATCAGCGCGTGCGGCGTTTCTTAAATGACGGTATGCCGGAAAAATTAAAAGCTCCTCGCTCCTATTTAGCGGTAAATTTCGTAGGCAAAAAAGGGCGCTTTTCTCAGCCGCGCCCCATCGAAATAGCGGTAGTGCATAGCGACGGTAGAGAGATTACGAGCCTGATAAATCCCCAAACTGATATTGCCGATGCGGAAGCGGAGTTTGGCATATCCGCAACTGATATTGCTTTCGCCCCTACCACCGCCGCAGCTTGGCCAGCTATTTTAGATGTATTAGCTGGAAGTTGCCCAGTGGGTATTGATATAGATGAGATGCTCTCTAATATCGATGCAGAATTGAAGCGCGGCGGAATAATTGCGCATATGCCATTGGGGATAAATATTCCAAAAGCTACTCTGAGCGCCGCAGATCAAGAATCTTTCCAGCGCCCCTCCGCACTGGAAAA
>NZ_CAMXYE010000005.1 GCF_947253055.1 uncultured Arcanobacterium sp.
CGCCGGAGCACGCTATAGCAGCAGGTCGATATTTACCAGTCAGCACTAGCTGTAGCCAAGTATTTCCATCCATCTCCACCACATTAGGTGGAGTACCCCGCCGATGATTCACTCCAGACAGAGCTTGCACCGCTCCTACCCACGGAATTCTTATTTCTACTGCTCGCCCTGGATGCAGCGCAGCAAAATATTGCAGAGAATAACGCACAGCCAGCTGCATTTCTTCCTGGCTCAGCACACCTCCCTGCAAATATTTTTGCAAACACTGCTGCGCTGCTTTCGCATCCAGTTTAGGCGACATTGATTTTGAAGATTTTTAGCGCTTTAGATGATACCTTGCTCTAACATAGCATCTGCTACAATCTTAAATCCGGCTACATTCGCTCCCACTAGGTAATCATAAGGACGACCCATCTTATCCGCCGTTTCGAGGCAGGTAGTATGAATATCTTCCATGATTCGATCCAGGCAATTATTCACTTTATCGAATTCCCAGTGCTGCAACATTGCATTTTGCTGCATCTCCAGAGCCGAAGTGGCTACACCTCCCGCATTGGCTGCCTTCGAAGGCGCATAGAGTAAATTAGCCCGCTGGGCAATCTCAATTGCTCCAGGGGTGAGCGGCATATTTGCTCCCTCTACCACTATCTGAGCGCCGTTGGCGATAAGAGTACGCATATCCGAAGAACGCAATTCATTCTGCGTAGCACAAGGCATAATTACTTCTCCCGGCACGTCCCAGACTTTCTTTCCCGGGCGATACTCGGCGTGCGGGCGCCGTTGTGCATATTCAGATACTCTTCCGCGCTCTACTTCTTTCACCTGCTTCAAAAGCTCTAAATCGATGCCGTCTGGATCGTATACTGCTCCGGAAGAATCCGAAATCGTCAGCGCCTGTGCCCCGAGTAGCTGTGCCCGCTCTATTGCGTAGATAGCCACGTTACCGGAGCCGGAGACTATTACTTTCTTGCCGGCGAGGTCTTCGTTACGCTCCTGCAGCATAGAAAGAGCAAAAGCGACTACTCCGTAGCCCGTAGCTTCCTTTCGCGCCAAGGAGCCACCCCAGCCGAGGCCTTTTCCAGTGAGCACACCCATCTCATTGCGATTTGTGAGGCGCTTGTACTGCCCATATAGATAACCGATCTCACGCGCCCCGACCCCAATATCACCGGCAGGCACGTCGCAGTCGGCACCAATATGCCGAGAAAGCTCCGTCATAAAAGCCTGGCAAAAGCGCATTACTTCCATATCTGATTTACCGTGCGGATCGAAATCGGAGCCACCTTTGCCGCCCCCGATTCCCTGCCGCGTAAGTGCATTTTTAAAAGTCTGTTCAAAGCCTAAGAACTTAATAATAGAAAGATTCACCGACGGATGGAAACGCAGTCCCCCTTTATAGGGCCCTAAAACGGAGCTAAATTGCACACGGTAGCCCCGATTTATATGTATCTTGTGTTCATCGTCTTCCCACGCTACGCGGAACATGAGCTGACGCTCTGGCTCCACCATCCGCGCCAAGATACTAGCATCTGCGTAATCTTTCTCGCGTAGCAACAGCGGCTCCACGCTGTCAATCACTTCCCGCACTGCTTGTTGAAACTCCGGCTCGGTGGGGTTTCTCCGTACAGATTCTTGATAAATTTCCTCTAAGCGTGCGTCCATATTACTTTCTCCAGTCCGGTAACGTATAAAGCCAGATAATTCCGGAATTAAACTGTTTACTATTGGAATTACTTTACTAATCGTAAGGCATAAAAAGTCCAGAACGGTACTTATGAAAAATAGTGAGATGCGTTATACGCTGATTCGCTAATTGGCAGTTACACTTTCATTATCAGTGAAAGCTGCCAAAACACCGCCCTGTACCCACACAAAAATGTGGTCAATTACCTCATCACGGCTGAGTTGCGCCACGTAATAATCAGAGACGGAAAGTTCAAAATTTGGGTAGTCTTGCGGGCGTTCTAATACCCGACGCGAGAAAAGCCAAGCTTCTGCTACGTTGCGAATCATCGATACCAGCGCTACCGAACCAATATGCCCGCGCACCAGCAAAGAAATTTGCTCGGAATTTAAGTTATTGTCGAGAGAATCAGCTTTCTTCCCTACGTCGATATTATGTGCATCGAGAGCGGTGCGCAGAATTATCTCATCGAAATCCAGCATTTTTGTGCTGCCAGGTTCCCCCTCTAAATCCCCAATTCGCACGAAAATATAGAGATCTAGGTTGTTTTCCATAAAGTCTAAATATTCTTCGATAGCAGCCTTTATCATCTGGGCTGGATCTTCATAGCGCAACATCGCCTCTTTAATCTGCTGCACTAAGTTCCCTACCACATAGCTTCCTACCGCATATTGCAGGCTCAATTTATCCGGGAAATAACGGTACAGTATCGACTTAGAAGTTTTAGCGTATTCAGCTATCTGATCCATAGAGACCTGGTAACTATATTTCCGCACCGCCTCGCACGTAATCTCAATAAATCTAAGAGTGCGCTCTTCGCGATGCTTTACCCAACGTAAAGCACGCCCATCGACTTTATCGGTCTCCCCGTTTAGTGCCTCCATGCACTCTCCATATCTAATAGGGATTCTAAGATATCTACAAATTGATATGCAGTACCTTCTAGAAGCTATAGCTATAGTTTAATAAGAAAAAGCAAATATTTGAAATCTGCACCCCTCTTAATGGTATTTTGTGCAAATTCCCTCTGTTAATTTTGTAAAAAATCTTCCTATCAATTTTTTGCGCAAATTTCCGCAGTAGCTATTTTTCCAATCCGGATTTTCCGGTGAGTATTTTCGCCACTTGTAAATACTTTTCTTGAATATCCTTAGCCACCGCTGCAGGCAAGGGCGGCGGGGCCGTGCTTTGAAAAGACCACCCTCCGGCGTCGTTCATTAACCAATCACGAATAATTTGTTTATCAAAGGAAGGCTGCGGGCGGCCTGGCTGGTAATCATCTACCAACCAATACCGGGAAGAATCCGGAGTGAGCACTTCATCTCCCAGTATTACCTGCTCCTCCCCTTGATCTATCGAAGCACCAAATTCAAATTTCGTATCTGCCAGAATAACTCCGCGAGAAAGGGCAATTTTATGGGCTTGGTTGTAGAGCTGCAGCGAATAATCCCGCACCCTTTCCACCAATTCAGCTCCCATTAATTCACTCATAGTAGCCGGAGTAATATCTACGTCATGCCGGCCATCTAGGGCCTTTGTAGAAGGGCAAAAAATCGGAGTAGGCAATTGCTCAGCTTCTTTTATACCAGATGGAATACGCTGGCCAGCTACCGCACCGCTCTCTTTATATTCGCGATAATACTGCCCGGTAAGATAGCCTCGCACGGTACATTCAAAACGATACATCCACAACCGTTGCACCACCATCGCCCGATTCGCTATTTCGGTCGGCGGAAGAATTTGTAAGAGATGGTGCGGCACTTGCCCGTCAATCTGGCTAAACCACCACCGGCTTAAATGCGTAAGCACGATACCTTTATTTTTAATTAATGAGGGGAGCACATAACCATAGGCACTAATGCGATCAGAAGCCACTACCAACAGAGTTTCCATACCGAAAGGCTTACTAAATCCCGCCGGCACATAGAGATCGCGCACTTTCCCGGAATAAATCCTCGTCCAGCCCGGTATATTCGCCATACTCGCTGCGGTGATCATGAAAATCTCCTCTCACCCTGCCTGTAATAAAATTCTAATCAGAAATAACCAGGCTTTCTAGAGCCGACCACCTAAAAGCGGAAAATTCTCAATCAGTTTTATCCAACCTGTAAAACGAGGGGCGGGGCACCTCTCGGTACCCCGCCCTCTACAATAATTTTAACTACACGCGACTTTAGCAGTGATTACGCGCAGTTAAAGTGAAAACAAAATTTTCCGTTTAGTTCTTGGCAGCTGCAATCCGCTCTTTCAGATTATTCAGCTCTTCTACTAAAGCTGCTGGCAGCTTATCGCCAAACTTCTGGAAGTATTCTGCAGTGTCTTCTGCTTCAGCTTCCCAAGCTTCCGGATCAACCGTGTACATAACTTCCCAATCAGCTTCGGAAACTCCTGCACCTTCCAGATTGAAATCTTCACGCTTCGGATAGAGACCCGTCAGGCCTTCTACTGCTTCTACTTCACCAGTGGCCCGGCGGACAATCCAGTCCAGTACGCGCGAATTATCGCCGTAGCCCGGCCACAGGAACTTGCCTTCTGCATTCTTGCGGAACCAGTTCACCTGATAAATCTTCGGGAACTTATCGCCCAGTTTCTCTTGCATCTCGAGCCAGTGACCCCAGTAATCGGCCATATTGTAGCCACAGAAGGGGAGCATAGCGAAGGGATCGTGACGCAGAGCGCCGGCCTTGACGTCCAGCGCAGCGGCAGTCACTTCGGAAGACACATTAGCGCCAATAAATACGCCGTGTGCCGGAGTGTACTGCTCAGCTACCAACGGTACGTTGGTGGCGCGGCGGCCGCCAAAGAGAATGGCGTCAATCGGTACACCTTCCGGAGCTTCCCAATCGGGGCAAATAATCGGGCACTGAGCGGCCGGCGTGGTAAAGCGCGAATTCGGGTGGGCGGCCTTCTTGCCAGCTTCCGAATCAGCCTTGGTAAAATCATTACCCTGCCAATCGATGAGGTGCTCTGGTTGTTCGCCGTCGATACCTTCCCACCACACATCGCCGTCATCGGTGAGTGCCACATTGGTGAAGATGGTGTTGGAACGCATGGTATCCATAGCCATCGGGTTCGTATCATAAGAAGTACCGGGGGCTACACCGAAGAAGCCAGCTTCTGGGTTGATGGCGCGCAAACGGCCGTCTTTACCAGGACGCATCCAGGCGATATCGTCGCCAATGGTCTCTACCTTATAGCCATCAATGGTCGGCTGTAGCATAGCGAGGTTGGTCTTTCCACAGGCAGAGGGGAAAGCAGCGGTTACGTGATACTGCTTGCCAGTCTGCTCATTGGTCAGACGCAGGATGAGCATGTGCTCTGCCATCCAGCCATCCCGCCGAGCCATCGTAGAAGCAATACGCAGAGCGTAGCACTTCTTGCCGAGGAGGGCGTTCCCGCCGTAGCCGGAACCGAAGGACCAAATTTCATTGGTTTCAGGGAAGTGCGTAATGTACTTGGTGTCGTTGCACGGCCAAGCCACATCTTCCCGAGTTTCACCAGCTGCATCAACCAGCGGATAACCTACGGAGTGTACAGCCGGCACCCAGGGCTTACCTTCGCCAATCAGCTTCAGAGCAGCTGCACCCATCCGGGTCATAATACGCATATTTACTACTACGTAGGGAGAATCGGTGAGCTCGATGCCCAGCTGGGAAATCGGTCCACCCAAGGGGCCCATGGAGAACGGAATCACGTACATGGTACGGCCACGCATAGCGCCGCGGAATACGCCCTTTTCACCGATGAGCGTTTCTTTCATTTCCTTAGGATCAGCCCAGTGATTGGTCGGGCCAGCATCTTCTTCCTTTTCGGAGCAAATAAAGGTACGAGATTCTACTCGTGCTACGTCCGAAGGCAGAGAGCGCGCTAAGAACGAATTGGGGCGCTTCTCCGGATTAAGACGCGTAAACATACCGCTTTCCACCATTTTATCGGTTAAGCGCGTCCATTCTTCGTCAGATCCATCTACCCATTCGATGCAATCTGGAAGTGTAATATTTGCAACCTCGGTCACCCACTTTACAAGCTCTTCAGTGGCCGCTGCCGGTGCACTCTTTTGCACCTCTTCGACAGTATAGGTCTTATCAGTCATTGCATTTCCTCCTATAAATTGGTAATGCGCTTGCTAGTTTTTGCACTCCCTGATGCAGTACAAAATCTCCAGCATGGGTACCATATTCCCATTCCCTTCTATTCTCACACTACCGCACTTTTATTTCTGCCTCTGTGGAGTAATTTCCCTCATAAAGAACAAAATTATCTTTCCAAAAAGGCGATTAATTAGACTTTTTTAGGATAAAGAGCCTTGACAAATCCGAAAGATTAAAACTAAAACAAAATCCTACTTTTATTAGCCTGCTCCATCGATGATTTAGCTGGGCCATCCAAAGGAATCAAAATTGTGACAGAAAAAAGAGTTCTCTTCTGACCGCTGCGATTAATGGAATTCAGCAGCCACTACTTATCTAACAGTGGAGTGCGCACTATTGTCTGCTCGCGCTCCGGCCCTACGCCAATAGAAGAAATATGGCAAGCGGAGAGCTCCTCTAGAGCCTGCACATAAGCCTGCGCGGTCGCCGGTAACTCAGCGAAAGTGCGGCATTGTGAAATATCTTCCTGCCAACCTGGGAAATACTCATATATAGGCTGTGCATGATGCATATCCGATTGCGAATCAGGCATTTGTGCTACCCGTTTCCCGTCAATCTCATAGGCCACACAGACCGGAATTTTCTCCAGGCCACTCAGCACGTCCAGTTTCGTGAGCACGATATCGGTAAGCGAATTGACCATCGTCGCATAGCGCGCTACTACGGAATCGTACCAGCCACAGCGGCGCGGCCGTCCAGTAGTCACCCCGTACTCTCCGCCTTGCTCACGCAGCCAATCTCCTTCTTCTCCGAGCAACTCCGTGGGGAAAGGCCCTTCTCCTACGCGGGTAATATACGCTTTGGCCACTCCAATTACTTTATCGATGCGTCGGGGTCCTACTCCGCTGCCGGTACAAGCTCCCGCTGCGGTACAGGAGGAAGAAGTCACGAAAGGATAAGTACCGTGATCTATATCGAGCATCACTGCTTGCCCCGCCTCAAATACCACCGTCTTTCCGGCGTCCAAGGCTTGATTGAGCTCCACAGTCGTATTCATTACTAGTGGGCGCACCCGCGGAGCATAAGCGAGCAACTCTTCAGTAATCTCTGCTACCGAGAATTTTTCTTCCTCGTTCAGCAGCAGATTTTTCTGTGCCAATACTCCCTCCACTTTTTGCCGCAAAATAGAAGGATCGAATAAATCTTGAATACGCAATCCGATTCTATTCATCTTATCGGCATAGGTAGGGCCAATTCCGCGCCCCGTAGTGCCGATTTTCCGCTTCCCGAGCAAACGTTCATTTACCGCATCCATCTGCCGATTGTAGGAGGGAATAATGTGCGCATTAGAAGAAATCCGCAGCTTAGAAGTATCGATACCACGTGATTCTAAATCGGCGATTTCGGAAAAAAGTACTTCTAAATCTACTACTACGCCATTGCCAATCACCGGTATACAGCCGGGAGTGAGAATTCCTGCTGGCAGTAGATGCAGTGCAAATTTTTCCCCGTCCACTACGACGGTGTGCCCCGCATTATTACCGCCATTAAATTTCACTACATAATCTACTTCTGTACCGAGCTGATCGGAGGCCTTACCTTTGCCTTCATCACCCCACTGAGCACCGACAATCACTAATGCAGGCATTTGCCCTATCCTTTATATATTCCCTATTTGACCACCGGAAATATATAGCACAAATCCAGCGTCAAACGCATTTTACCGCTATAGTCTAGCATCTCCCTTTACACAGTAAATACCGTCCGCCATATGAGAGAAAATAACCCTAAATCGGAACACATCTTGAGACGAAAAAATCATCTGTACAGAAACTGTAGCGAGCGGAAAAATACAGCGGGGCGAGCCAGCTACTGCTGACTCGCCCCGCCGAATTACCTAATAATTTATAGGCCCAGATTACTTCATCTTGGTGCCTACCGAGCCCAAACGCTCACAGGCTTCCACTACCCGCGCGGCCATGCCGGCTTCTGCCGCCTTGCCCCAGCTCCGCGGATCGTAAAGCTTCTTATTTCCTACTTCGTGCTCTATCTTCAGCACTCCGTCGTAGTTGCGGAACATATGATCAACTACTGGGCGGGTGAAGGCGTACTGCGTATCGGTATCGATGTTCATCTTGATGACGCCGTTACGCACCGCAGTGGCGATTTCTTCGGCAGTGGAGCCAGAGCCACCGTGCATTACCAAATCGAAAGGACGATCGCCCACATTGAACTTGGCACCCACTGCCTCCTGGATTTCTCCGAGCAGCTCGGGGCGCAGCTTCACGGCACCGGGCTTGTACACTCCGTGCACATTACCGAAGGTAAGAGCCGTAATATAGCGACCCTTCTCTCCTAATCCCAGCGCTTCAACCGTCTTGATGCCATCTTCGGCAGTGGTGTACAGCTTCTCGTTAATTTCTGCCTTTACACCGTCTTCTTCGCCGCCGACTACGCCAATCTCAATTTCGAGAATGGTGTTGGCAGCTTGCGAAAGCTCTAGTAACTCCTGCGCAATCTCCAGATTTTCTTTCAAAGGCACTGCCGAGCCATCCCACATATGCGACTGGAAGAAAGGCAAACGACCTGCTTTTACTTCTTCGGCTTCCAGCTCCAGCAAGGGGCGAACCCAGGAATCAATGTTCTGCTTCGCACAGTGATCAGTATGCAAAGCTACCGTCACTGGATAGTTCTTCGCTACTTCCCGCGCATAAGCGACCATAGCCAAAGATCCGGCTACCCGATCTTTAATGGTAGAACCGGCCCAGTATTCGGCACCTCCTACCGAAACCTGAATAATGCCATCGGATTCCGCCTCTGCAAAACCCTGCAGAGCAGCGGTTAAGGTCTGCGAGGACGTTATATTAATAGCCGGGTAAGCGAACTTATTTTCCTTTGCCCGGTCGAGCATTTCTGAATACACTTCAGGGGTTGCGATTGCCACGGTACAAACTCCTTTTATTTATAGATAACCTAGCCTCTTAATTATCTCACTAAAGTTCCTTTTGCTCCACACCAATGAAAAAAGAAATTTTGCAGAAATTACAAAACACCCCCGCCCGCCCCACACAATTTTCAGATTCTTAAAAATCAGAAAGCAGAAACGGCTATATATAGCCATTTTACAGAAATAAAAAAGTAAAAATTTTGCAAGAATGTAAACTATTTACAATTTTACTGTCAAGGTAGAGAAAATATGATTGACTTTTAAGTAAGTACCGGACCGCAATGTTGCGGATACGGGCAAAGATACGGGTTCAATTCTGAATCTAATGCCGTAAGGAGAGCAGAAAAGCAGAAGACGGCTACCGTCTATTCTGACTACTGAAATCCGCAGGGCATATACTAAGGAGGAAAAATGTCGAGAATCAAGCGGTTTACTGGGCTAGCTCTTACCGCTGCACTCGCCGTAGCCGGTCTAGCCGCCTGCGGTGGAGATGAAAAGGCAGATAGCGCTGGCTCCGTTTACTATCTGAATTTCAAGCCGGAACAAGAGGAAGCTTGGAAGAAGATAGCTAAGGCCTATACAGACGAAACTGGAGTAAAGGTAAAGATTGTAACTGCCGCCTCCGGTCAGTACGAAAAAACTTTAAAGACGGAAATCGAAAAAGCAGATGCTCCGACCATTTTCAATATTAATGGTCCGGTAGGATTGAAGAATTGGAAGAATTACACTCTCGATTTGGCCGATTCGGAAATCTACAAGCAGCTCAGCGATCCAAATATGGCTGTGAAAGATGGCGACGGAGTATATGGTATCCCCTTCGTAGTAGAGGGATACGGCATCATCTACAATGACGCTATTTTGCAGAAGTACTTCGCCATGAGCGGAGCAAAAGCGAAGTCAGTGGCCGAAATCAACAACTTTGCGAAGCTGAAGGAAGTAGCCGAAGATATACAGGCGAAGAAAGCAGCGCTCGGAATTGACGGCGCTTTCGCTTCCACTTCTTTTGCTCCGGGTGAAGATTGGCGCTGGCAAACCCATTTGGCCAACTACCCCGTCTACTACGAACTCAAAGATAAGAACGTAGCCGATTCCGATAAGTTGGAATTCACCTACGGAGATAACTACAAGAACATTCTCGATCTTTACGTGAAGAACTCCACGGTAGCACCGGAGCAGGCAACTGCGAAGACCGTCACCGACTCCATGGCTGAATTCGCCCTTGGCAAGGCAGCTTTCGTGCAGAACGGAAACTGGGGATGGAGCCAGATTGCGGAAGTAACAGGCAACACCGTGAAGGAAAGCGATGTACACTTTATGCCGATTTACACGGGCGTAAAGGGCGAAGAGAAGACGAGCATTGCCGTAGGTACCGAGAACTTCCTCGCGGTAAATGCCAAGACCTCCGAAGCCAACCAGAAGGCCTCGCTGGACTTCATCAACTGGGTATTCACCTCTGAAAAGGGCAAGAAAATGGTAGTAGACGACCTCAAGTTCATTGCTCCTTTCAAGTCCTTCGGTAAAGACGAAGTACCGAATGATCCGCTTGGCAAAGAAGTTAAAGCGGCAGTAGACAACCCCGATTTGCAGACCATTAACTGGGTATTCCCGATCTTCCCCTCGCAGGATTTCAAAGATGGTCTCGGCCAGCAACTCGCTCAGTACATTTCCGGCAAGAACAGCTGGGATAACGTCAAGAAGTATTTCGTTGACGAGTGGGCAGCTGCAAAAGCAGGCAAGTAAACTGCGCAAATAAGGTTTTTCCTTATGTAAATAATGGCGGTGGCGCAGCTGAAATTTAGCTGCGCCACCGCGCATAACTAAACAAACTACTTAAAGAAATAACCGCTTCCACCTTCTTAGGAAATGCGATGACGAAAACTTTAAAGAAATATATGCCCGTATTTACTGGGCCTACGCTAATTGCCTTTATTATTGCTTTTCTAGCTCCCTTTGTGATCGGTCTCTACCTCTCCTTTACGGAATTCACCACTATCTCGAATGCCAAGTGGGTGGGACTGGAAAACTACATGCAGGTATTCACCGCTCGCCAGGGCTTCATCGGAGCTCTCCTCTTTACTGCTCTCGTTTCGGGAGTGTCCATTATCAGCGTCAATATCGGAGCTTTCTTCCTCGCTTATCTATTGACGCGCAAACTACCCGGTACCAATTTTTTCCGTACCATCTTCTTCATGCCCAACCTAATCGGCGGCATCGTACTGGGGTACACCTGGCAAGTAATGCTTAATTCCATTCTTTCCCGCTGGAATATGACGCTCCTATTAGACTGGCGGCTCGGCTTCTGCGGAATGGTAATGCTCATCAACTGGCAGTTAATGGGCTACATGATGATTATCTACATTGCCGGTCTCCAGAATGTGCCACCGGAGCTAATAGAAGCAGCCAAAATAGACGGAGTGAATAAGCGGCAGATGCTGCGCAATGTAACTTTGCCGATGATTGCCCCTTCTATTACTATCTGCCTCTTTCTCACCTTGGCAAATACCTTCAAGATTTACGATCAAAACCTCGCTCTCACTGCCGGTAACCCCTTAGGTAAGACGGAAATGGCAGCGCTGAATATCGTAAAGACTATGTATGACGCCTTCGGGCAGGAAGGTATAGGACAAGCAAAAGCCGTTATGTTCTTCCTAATTGTGGGGCTGATTGCTTTCATACAGTTAAGCTATACCCGGGCAAAGGAGATTGATCAATGAGCACCTTAGTGAAGCAAGAAGCTGCCGCTACGGATACAGCGGCAAATGTGGAAGCTAATCATCTCCCCCTCGGGCGGAAGATTGGCCGTGGGACGCTTATAGCATTTCTCCTAGTGCTAGCAGCGGTATTCTTAATCCCCATTATCTTCATATTCTTAAACTCTTTTAAGGGAAAGTTTTTTATCGCCGATAGTCCCTTCTCGGTACCGCTGGGCGATACTTTCGTGGGGATTGCCAACTACCAAACCGGCCTAGAATTATCTGGATTCGCCTATGCGATTGGCTGGTCTTTCTTCATCACAATTTTCTCAGTCGTAGCGATTGTATTCTTCACCGCTATGACTGCCTACTACATCACCCGAGTGAAAACTTGGTGGACGAGCGCGCTCTACTACATGTTTGCATTCTCAATGATCGTACCTTTCCAGATGGTGATGTTCCCGACTGTGAAGCTAGCCGATATGCTTTCACTGAATTCACCTTGGGGCATGATTGTGCTCTATCTCGGATTCGGCGCCGGGCTGGCGGTATTCCTCTACTCGGGATTCGTGAAGTCGATTCCACTGGAGATCGAAGAAGCAGCTCTGATTGACGGTTGCTCTCCTCTGCAAAACTACTTCCGGGTAGTGATGCCGATTCTTAAGCCCACTGCTATCACCGTAGCTATTTTGCAAGCGATGTGGGTGTGGAACGACTACCTGCTCCCCTATCTGGTAATCGGCGTCTCTACCAAGTACAAGACAATCCCCGTAGTGATTCAAATGCTGGTGGGATCTAACGGTAACCGCGATATGGGAGCCCTTATGGCCATGTTGGTGCTGGCCATCTTCCCAATTATTATCTTCTACCTCTTCTCTCAGAAATATATTATCGAGGGAGTAGCCGCCGGTGCGGTGAAGGGTTAAAGATAACCAATATTTCTGCTATTGATTAGAAAGAAGCGGAGGCGGGAAAATTTTTCCACCTCCGCTCTTTCATTAGCACTTATGACTAGAAGAAAAGTAAACTGCAGCTATGGCCGGACTTCTCTCTCCTGATTCGCGTTTCTATCAAAGCTGGGCAAGCGCCGCCGATTTAGTAATCCTCAATTTGCTTATGATTCTGGGGAGTTTACCTCTTTTCACCGCCGGGGCTGCTTTCACTGCCACCACCCGTATCACTGCTGAAATGGTGCGAGAAGAAGAAACCTATGTGTGGAAGAGCTGGTGGCGAGCTTTCCGGGAAAATTTCCGCCTCGCCACCTTGGTGTGGGTGCCCGCCTTGGCACTACTGAGCGGATTCTGGCTAGAAGAACGCTGGATATCCACCATGCACAGCCCCGTACTAGTAAGTGTATTTTTAGCTTTTATTCTGTTGGGGGTAGCTCTGATAGGTGCCTTTTTACTCTGGTATTTTCCCCTTATCTGCCACTTTGAAAACAATTTAACTACCCACGCAGCAAATGCCGTACGCCTGGCGCTCGGCTATCTTCCCCGCACTCTGCTCTGCTTGGTATTAATTTCTCTCCCCGCGCTATTGGCGCTACTACTGCCGCAGATGCTAAATGCAATCGGAATTTTTATGGTGGCAATCGGCGGAGCTTTTATTTCCTATCT
This sequence comes from uncultured Arcanobacterium sp., assembly GCF_947253055.1. Classification (GTDB taxonomy): domain Bacteria; phylum Actinomycetota; class Actinomycetes; order Actinomycetales; family Actinomycetaceae; genus Arcanobacterium_A. The sequence continues at coordinate 13,032 of NZ_CAMXYE010000005.1, forward strand.
AATTGCCCTAATACAAAAACCAGTACTAGCTCGGCTAAGCTAATAAGTAAGAAATACCCGATAAAGGAAACCCGGTGGAAAAAAACTGCTTAGAATCAACTGCCGCGCCCGATTTTGACGTAGTAATCGTCGGAGCGGGGGTAGCTGGATGCGTAGCCGCTATTGAATTAGCGAAGCAAGATTATTCGGTAGCACTAATAGAGCGCGGAGAGATACCTGGCTCGAAGAATCTTTCGGGGGGAATTTTTTATACCCGGGTAATGGAAGAAGTAATTCCCGATTTTCTCCATACCGCTCCCTTGGAACGCGCTATTACTACTAATAATCTCTCTTTTCTCAATAAAGAATCAGCGGTGACTATCTCTTATCAAGATACCCGCCTGCAAGATCCCGTAAACGCAGTGAGCGTGCTGCGCGCCAAATTAGATCCTTGGCTAGCGGAACAAGCAGAAGAAGCTGGGGTGCTGGTAATGCCGGGCGTAAAAGTAGATGAACTGCTTATAGAAGAGGGGCAGATTTTCGGTATCCGCGCTGGTGAGGAGGAAGTGCGCGCCCATATTACTATATTGGCCGACGGAGTAAATTCTTTCTTAGCCACTGCCGCGGGAATCCGCAGCAAAGCTCCTAATTCTGCGCTCGCCTTAGGAATAAAAAGCGTGATTGAAATCGGGAAGAAGACTATCGAAGAGCGTTTTCACCTAGATGGCACCGCAACTACCCCTGGACTACCTAACGGCGCAGCTTTTTCTTTCCTCGGCGATGCCACCTGCGGCGGAGCGGGAGGCGGTTTCCTCTATACAAATAAAGAGTCCCTTTCGCTAGGGGTAGTACTTCGACTAGATGATTTAGTGAAAAAAGAGCTCTCCGCTCCCGATATCCACGATTATTTCTTCAATCATCCCGCCTTAGCTCCCTATATTAAAGACGGAAAAATTTTGGAGTACGGCTGCCATTTAACGATTGAAGATGCCCCCTGCCTCACCGCACAGAAACTTTATGCCCCCGGGTTGCTCATTATTGGCGATGCGGCAGGATTTACCCTAAATACGGGAATAGCTATTCGCGGCATGGATTTAGCTGCCGAATCTGCTCGCTGCGCCGCGCAGGCTGCCCATACTGCTTTAGTTAAGGAAGATTTTTCGGCGGATTCTCTCCGCTCTTACCAAAACTTTATTAACGAATCTTGGCTCGGAAAAGACCTCGCCACCTATCGGAGAGCACCGCAATTTTTGGAAAATGAACGCCTCTACCGCGACTACGGCAAATTCCTCGGAGATACCTTTTTTGATCTGTATTCTCTGAATCTGCAGCCCCACCGTCCGTTGCGCCAAATAGTGCTGAACAATCTGCAAAAATCCGAAATTAAAATAACTACGCTTATAAAAGATGCTTTCCGCGCCGGGCGAGCACTCTGAGAGGCAGGAGGAAAAGTGCGGAAACAATTGGCATATACCCAGTTTGAACTGGATGAAAACACTCATATAAAAATAACTAAAGAGCTGGCCACGGATAAAGAAAGTAGCACAGCTCTTATCCGCTGCTGCCCAGCTGGAGTGTACAAAATCGATAAAGACGGAGAATTAACTGCCGACTATGCCGGCTGTCTCGAATGCGGCACTTGCCTCCAAATAGCTCCCGCCGGCACTTTATATTGGCACTATCCCAGCGGCGGCTACGGAGTAAATTACCGGCAAGGCTGAGTAAAAAGACTGAGTAAAGTTGTAGATTGCTTTGGGTTGGTATTTTTCTGCAGTTTTAGGTGTTGCCAATTTTGCGCTTTATTAGGCATCTACGCGGTATTGAGCGATCCACCAATGCATAGCGATTGCCGCCGCCGCTGCTACATTCATCGAGCGAGTGGAACCAAATTGGGGAATATACACCATACCGGCGCAGAGCTCTCGGAGCTCCGGCGAAATTCCCCGCGATTCTTGCCCAAATACGAGCAAAGCTCGCCGCGGTAAACCTGTGCGTTCCAGCTGGGTAGAACCTTCCGTATTATCAATGGCGATTAACTCATAGTCATTTTCCGCCGCCCACTCCGCCAAATCTGCCGGCTGCGGGTGATGCAGTATATGCATATATCTATCCGTGACCAGCGCTCCCCGCCTATTCCACTTCCGCCGGCCAACTATATGAATAGCTCCCACATTAAAAGCATTGCCCGTACGCGCAATAGATCCGATATTCAGATCGTGCTCTAAATTCTCAATCGCAATATGCAATTCGCTGCGGCTAGAATCTAAATCCGCTTTTATAGCTTCCACACTCCAATAGCGATATTTATCCACCACATTACGGCTATCGCCTTTTTCTAGTAGTTCTCTATCGAAGCGCGGATCATCCGGATATTCTCCTATCCACGGCCCTACCCCCGGAGACTGCGTCTGGTAGTAAAGGTCGTTCTGATCGAGAATACGCGGCGCTTCGGTATTTTCTCCGGCTGGCGCAGCATGGGGCGCTAAATAATCCATATTGACTGCGCTTTCACAGCCGCCCAGATCTTTTCGAACCCGCATATTTCCGTACTAATACGCGCGGAGCAAATTTCAAAGCGACATAAGTAGCTTTATAGAGTACAGAAGGAATCACCAACACTTTTCCGGCCCGCACTCCGTCCAGAGCAGCCCGCGCCACTTTCCGCGGCTTAATAAACATCCACTCTGCCCACTGCCCGGCATCTACGTGCACTCGCTGATGGAACTCCGTATGCATAAGCCCGGGCATGACGGCAGTGATATTTACCCCGGTGCCCGCCAAATCATCGGCTAGGCCTTCGGTAAATACTTTCACCCAAGCTTTATGCGCAGAATATGTGCCCTGCACTGTCATAGAGGTAATAGAAGAAACATTGATGATTTGCCCCGATCCTCGCGCCACCATTGCTCCTACTGCGGCGTGAGTGAGGACTAACAGTGCATTAACCATTAGATTAACGGCCGTGAGCTCTTGAGCTATAGAGCCACCCACAAATTCTTGCCCGAGCCCCATACCAGCGTTATTAATAAGTAAATCTACGGGATTTTCGGTATCTTGCAAGCGCAAAGCCACCTTTTCTACTTCGTCTGCCATAGTTAAATCAGCCGGTAAGACTTCTACCTGCACTCGGAAACGCTGTTCCATCTCGGCCGCTAAATCGCGGAGGTTCTTTTCGTTACGCGCTACGATTACTAAATTGCTGCCTTCTGCCGCAAGTAGCTGCACAAATTCTTTACCTAGCCCTGAGCTGGCTCCGGTGACTAACGCTAAACTCATAGTATTCCTTCCCCTGTGCTTTTCTTCTAGGCTACTCGTTTTCTGAGGCAGGAAAAACTCCGCAAGCTTTTTGGAAAAAATTTTTGAGAAAATCTCGCTAAGCTGAGGCTATGAGAATAGCTACTTGGAATGTAAATTCGGCGCGCGCCCGCCTAGATCGTATTTGTGCGGTGCTCTCCCGCCACGATTTAGATGTATTGGCGCTCCAAGAAATTAAATGTAAGACTGAGCAATTTCCGGAAGCCGAGATTCGGGCGGCCGGCTACGAGGTAATCGCCCACGGGCTAAATCAATGGAATGGAGTGGCGATAATTTCGCGCTTGGGGATGGAAAATGTGCGCTACTCCTTTCCCGGCCAGCCTGGATTCTTAAAAGGAGAGCCGCCGGCAGGTCAAGGCTATATTTCTCATACTAGCCCCGAAGCGCGCGCTCTCGGCGTCACCACCGGTGGTATCGATTTTTGGAGTCTCTACGTACCGAATGGGCGGGCTGTAGAAGATCCACACTACTACTACAAACTAGATTTTCTCCATCAACTAGCCATCTTTGCAGAAGAAAGTGCCCGCGATTCCCAAGCTCAAATCGCGTTAGCCGGAGATTGGAATGTAATCCCTACCGACGCCGACGTCTGGGATGCCACCGCCCTCGAAAGCGATATTTATATGACGGAAGCGGAACGAGCGGCCTTCTTTAATTTTGCCGAAATAGGCTATAGCGAAATTACTCGCCCCTTTACAAAAAATTATACTTTCTGGGACTACCAGCGCCTGCGCTTTCCGCGCAACGAAGGCATGCGTATTGACTATATTTATGCCTCTCCCGCTCTCGCAGCGCGCGCTCAGGCGGCGCATATAGATAGAGATGAACGAAAAGGAAAAGGCGCCTCCGATCACGTACCGATAATAGTAGATTTAGCTGACTAAGGATCCGCCACCCCGTCTGCTGTTGAAAAAATGCCGCATTAATGCCAAAATCTTATTTGTAATGACATATAGTCAAGACATTTACTTACGCTGTTTGCCTGGAAAAATAGGGGAAAGCAGCTAAATATCTTGCAAATATCCGGCTGCACGGCAGCTACAAGGAGAAAATAATGAGCAAAATTCGCGTTGGAATCGTAGGAGTAGGGAACTGTGCCTCTTCTTTTGTACAAGGAGTACATTTCTACCACGATGCTAAACCCACCGATAAAGTACCGGGGCTTATGCACGTAAACTTTGGCGGTTACCATATAAACGATATTGAGTTTGTAGCAGCTTTTGACGTCGATGCGGAGAAAGTAGGAAAAGACCTTTCCGAAGCTATCTGGGCCAGCCAAAATAATACCTATAAATTCTGCGATGTGCCCCCGCTCGGCGTCACCGTACAGCGTGGAAAGACTCTCGACGGTCTAGGAGATTATTACCTCGACACCATAACTGAATCCACTGCTCCGGAAGTGGATGTGGTAAAGACCCTCCAAGAGAAGAAAGTGGATGTGCTGGTTTCTTACCTGCCAGTAGGCTCGGAAGAAGCCGATAAGTTCTATGCCCAATGCGCCATAGATGCGAAAGTGGCTTTCGTGAACTGCCTACCCGTATTCATTGGCTCTAATAAAGAATGGGCACAGAAGTTCCAAGACGCGGGAGTGCCAATTGTCGGAGACGATATTAAATCTCAGTATGGAGCTACTATTTCGCACCGGGACATCGTCCGCCTCATGGAAGAGCGTGGTGTACGGATTGACCGCACCTATCAGCTGAACGTAGGCGGCAATATGGACTTCATGAATATGCTGCAGCGCAACCGGTTGGAATCGAAGAAAATTTCCAAGACCAATGCCGTCACTTCCAATATGGAACGCCAGCTAGATCCGCACGATATTCATGTCGGCCCCTCTGACTATGTGCCGTGGCTGGAAGATCGGAAATTCGCTTTTGTACGCGTCGAAGGCACCACCTTTGGTGAAGTACCGATCCAGATTGAATACAAGCTGGAAGTTTGGGATTCACCGAATTCTGCGGGAATTGTGATTGACGCTGTCCGTGCGGCCAAGATTGCTCTCGATCGGGGTATCGGCGGACCCATCCTTTCCGCAGCTTCTTACTTTATGAAGTCTCCTATGGAGCAGCGCCACGATAACGATGCGCGCGCTTCTGTAGAAGCCTTTATTAAAGGAGAGATAGAGCGCTAAGAGTGCTGGTAGAGCCCTAATAAAGCTCGGAGCGCACTCAAAATAAAGCGCGCAGCAATTTCTGCTTGAAATAAACCGCTATCGCTTTTGCGACGCAATACGTAGCCGCTCCTTTCCCACCAGGTGGGAAAGGAGCGGCTACTTTAGTAAATGCTTATTCACCTAACCAAAATTATCTGGCTCGGCAAAATTTTCTCACTCCGGCCGTTCCGCAGAAAGCTGTAAGCGATGCTCCCGCTCTCCACTTTCTAAAACTCCGGTATCCAGATCAGCTATATCTACCCGCACGGTATCGCCATCCTTAATCTTTCCAGCGAGAATCTGCTTTGCCAATTGATCGCCAATTTCACGCTGAATAAGCCGCCGCAGCGGGCGCGCCCCAAAGGCGGGATCATAGCCCTCGACGGTGAGTAAATCTTTTGCCGCTTCGCTAATGTGCAGGTGTAACTGCCGGCTCTGCAAACGCCGCACCAATTGCTCTAGCTGCAGATCCACAATCTTGCCGATTTGCTCGATAGTGAGTGGCTGGAACATAATTACATCGTCGAGACGATTCAAAAATTCCGGCTTAAAATGCTCCCGCACTAATTTCCATACTGCGGCATCTTTTTCACTATCGTCTAGCTCCGAATCGCTGAGATATTGCGAACCTAAATTGGAAGTGAGGATCAGGATAGTATTGCGGAAATCTACCGTGCGCCCCTGCCCATCAGTCAAGCGACCATCGTCGAGTACCTGCAATAAAATATCAAATACTTCCGGATGCGCTTTCTCTACTTCATCGAGCAGAATCACCGCATAGGGACGCCGACGCACCGCCTCCGTGAGCTGACCACCTTCTTCGTAGCCCACATATCCCGGAGGAGCTCCTACCAAACGAGCCACCGAATGCTTCTCTGCGTATTCCGACATATCGATACGTACCATCGCCCGCTCGTCGTCAAAGAGAAACTCCGCTAGCGATTTAGCCAATTCGGTCTTTCCGACGCCAGTTGGGCCCAAGAAGAGGAAAGATCCAGATGGGCGATTCGGATCAGCAATCCCGGCCCGCGAGCGGCGCACCGCATCGGCGACACTCTGCACCGCTTTCTCTTGGCCAATAAGACGCTCTCCGATGTGCTCCTCCATCGAGAGTAGCTTCTCCGTCTCTCCTTGCAGCAATCTTCCCACCGGAATACCCGTCCAGGAAGCTACCACTTCGGCGATACCTTCGGCGTCTACTCTCTCCGCAATCATAGGCTCAGCAGAATCTACCTCTCTATCCGCGGATTCTGCTGCAGCTATTTGCCGCTCTACTTCTGGAATATCTCCATTCTGGAGCCGCCCGGCATCTTCGTAACGACCTTCTCGCACCGCTTTTTCTAATTCGGTACGCAATTTATCGAGCTGCACCCGCAAGTCTCCCACCTTATTGCGGCCGGCTTTTTCTAGCTGCCAACGCGCATTAAGAGCAGCGAGCTCTTCGGATTTATCCGCCAATTCCGCTTCGAGTTTTTCTAAACGCTGCGCGGCAGCTACGTCGGTATCATCCTCTTCCGTATCTTCCAAATAGGCTTTCTCCATTTTCAGCCGATCTACCTGCCGCTGCAATACGTCAATTTCTTCTGGAGAAGAATCTAACTCCATACGCAGGCGCGAGGCAGCTTCGTCGATTAAATCAATAGCCTTATCGGGGAGCTGCCGTTCGGTAATATAGCGATCCGAAAGCGTCGCTGCCGCCACTAGCGCTCCATCCGAAATAGTCACCTTATGGTGGGCTTCATATTTCGGAGCGATGCCGCGCAAAATAGCTACTGTATCTTCTACACTCGGTTCTCCTACGTAAATTTGCTGGAATCTACGCTCTAAAGCGGGGTCCTTTTCGATATTTTCGCGATACTCATCCAGAGTAGTAGCGCCCACCAGCCGCAGTTCTCCGCGCGCCAGCATCGGTTTCAGCATATTACCAGCATCCATAGCCCCTTCGGCTCCGCCGCCAGCTCCCACTACCGTGTGCAGCTCATCGATAAAAGTAACTACTTCTCCCGCAGAATCTTTTATCTCCTGCAATACGGCCTTAAAACGCTCTTCAAATTCACCGCGATATTTTGCACCGGCCACCATGGCCGCCACATCTAGCTGAATCAACCGTTTTTCGCGCAAAGATTCTGGCACATCACCGTCTACAATGCGCTGCGCTAAGCCTTCCACTACGGCAGTTTTACCGACTCCCGGCTCCCCAATCAGCACGGGGTTATTCTTAGTACGCCGCGAAAGCACCTGTACTACGCGGCGAATTTCGCTATCCCGCCCAATTACCGGATCGAGTTTGCCTTCCCGGGCCATTTGGGTCAAATCGCTACCATATTTTTCCAGAGCTTGGAAAGTACCTTCCGGGTCGGGGTTATCCACTTTCGCACTTCCCCGCACCTGCGGTAAAGCAGCTGCTAGCTGCTCCCGCCCAGCTCCGGCCGTTCGTAAAATCTCCCCCGCCGATTGCGCAGAATCAGCCAAGGCGAGCAGCAGATGTTCCGTAGAAATATAGCTATCACCTAGAGCGGTAGCTTCTTTTCCGGCGTTGCTGAGAATTAAAGAAAAATTACGGGAAACTTGTGGTTGGCCTACATTAGCGCCACTCGCTCCGGGAAGTGCCGCTAATACTGCCTGTACTCGCTGGGCAATAGCATTTTTATCTACCCCTACTGCCTCGAGTAAAGCTACAGCTATACCCGCAGGTTGATTTATTAATGCAGCTAAGAGGTGGGTTGGCTCCAGCTGCGGATTTCCGGCTGCAGCAGCGCTCTGCATAGCTGCAGATACCGCTTCCTGCGCCTTTGTAGTCATTTTATCCATCTTATAGACCTCCGTCTTACGCACCGGCATACCGGAGCGCTAAATTTTGTATTCATATACTGTAACGCAGAAACCTTTGAGTCTATTCCACTCAAGTTTAAGTGGAAGGTGAAGCGCCTCACCTTGAGGTCCTAACTGAATTCTTATTTCTGATTCGGAAGCTTTTTTGGCGCTTATTCTGGCATTTTTCCGGCGCTTATTCTGGCGCTTTCCTGCACTTATTTTGGTGCTTTTTCGGCTCCCACTCCCGGCCAGCGCCACGCCGCCGGCAAGATCTGCTCCGGATTAAATACCTCTAAAAATTCGCCACTGCTCCGCACTTCTTCCCAACCCAAAGAAGCCGCGAGAAGCTGCACAATATCTGCTGCTTGAAATCCTAAATCCCGTAACTGGCTGAAGGTAACTGCACCATCTCTCTTGGCTAGGCGTTGCCCCGCCATATTCAAAACTAAAGGTACGTGGCAGTACTCTGGCCGCGGTATCCCCAACAGCTGCTGGAAATACACTTGCCGCGGCGTGGAGGGCAATAAATCATCTCCTCGTACTATCTGTGTAATTCCCATATCGGCATCGTCCAGCACCGATACAAAATTATAGGAATACACTCCGTCACCGCGTTTAAGCACGAAATCATCTACTAAACCGCAATATAATCCCAGATTTTTATCATGCACTTCCAAGTGCTGATTTTCCGCTCGTAAACGCCACGCCACCTGCCGCCCAGGGCGCGCCGCCGCTCGCTCTGCGCGCTTTTCCAGCGATAAATTCCGGCAAATACCTGGATAAGCACCCGGCGGGGTATGCGGAGCAGAGGCAATTTCCGCTAATTCGCGGCGAGTACAGTAGCACGGATAGAGTAAATCTTGACGCTGCAGCTCTTGGAAGTAATGGTCATAAAAATCTTGCCGCTCCGATTGCTTTATCGGCGTAGCGTCCCAGGTAATCCCCAGCGCTTCTAAATCGCGCAATTGCCTATCTACATATTGCGCCCGCGCGCGCGTATCGAGATCTTCGATTCGTAAATAAAAACTCTTCCCCGCTTTTCGCGCATAGGCCCAAGCTAATAAGGCCGTACGTAAATTACCTAAATGCAAATCGCCGGACGGAGAAGGAGCGTAGCGCCCCGCACCCGCACCGCAGATTTTTGCTTGCCAAAAAGCGGTATCTGGAAACTCCATATTCTTATTCTGAAACAGGGCTACTCGCGGAGCAAACCATAGCGCTATTTTCGAGCGGATATACTGCTATTAACTCTGCAATGTAGGAAAATATTAGACGTAGCTGGCCGCAGCCAATATTATTAAATAGCGAGTACGGTACCGAACAATAAAGGCAGAAAAATGCAGATTCACACTTTTGCAGAAGTAATCTCTCCCGAAATAGATAATGCCTTATATCGCGCAACTATTGAGAATTTGCAAACTCTGGGAACTCCGATAAAGGCAGAATTCCCAGGAGAAATTCCCATGCCGGCTGCAAAATTAGCGGCTATTTTCCCGCAGTTTTACTGCGTAACTGTGGGCGCGCCCGCTGCCGCGCAAGCCCCCACAGAGACGCCTACAGATGCACCGACAGGCGCACAGAACGCAGCTGCGAAAAACGTGCCGTATCGATACGTCGTAGTGCTGGACGGCCAAGAGCTTTCCGCAGAAACTGCCGCTACACTCGGCGATTTACCTCTTATATGTTTAATAGACGCCCAAAAGCATCCCCAGGAGGCGGCACAGGCTGAAAACTGGGCAGCTAGATACGCTTGGCAGGTGCTCGTCTGCGAAAAAGATGGCAGCTGGACGCTGCATCAAAAAGCACATACTCCACACATCTTGCCAACTTTTGCGCACGCTGAAAACGCTGGCAATACCGAAGCTACTAGCGATATCGAAACTACCATTACTGCCGGAGTTACTGGCGAGGCTGCAGGCTTCGCAAACTGGGCAGGATTTGTAGCTGGATTCCTCAATGCGCTTTCTGCGGGCTCGGACATAGAGCCCGCCGCCCTCTTTGCGCAGTATATAGCGGCGGGGATGGGCGATTTTCCCAACGGATTATTACCTTAAACTCTTTCCTAAGCTCTTTCCGCAGTTCTCCCCTTCGAGGATTTTTCTCCAAAGAATTTTTCCGCGAAATTTTTAGAGCAATTATTTTACGAGGGGAAAAGCGTAAGCCGCCGGGGATTCCAGACCACTAAATCTTGCGAATCACTCTGCCCTTGCCGGCGTAAAGCAGCCCGCAATTGATCTAAACGCTCTGCCATCATCACTTGGCCTTCAGCGCTGGCGGCAAAAACCCGATTATCTTTCCGATATTGCCGCTCTAATTCTGCCCGCATGATTTCTCCCAATTGGCTCATGCGCTCTAGTTGCTTTTCCAGATGCGCGCGGGTAGCTTCTAATTTTTCTACTTCACTTTTCAGCTCGAGGATGCGGGCAATTCCCGAAAGATTTATGCCTTCTTCTTGTGAAAGGCGCTGCACCTCAATTAGTTTATCTACATCCGTAAGAGAATAACGCCGCCCACCGCCGCGCGCACGGCGCGCCGGCACTAAGCCTAAGCGATCGTACTGGCGCACCGTCTGAGCATGCATTCCCGCCAGCTCCGCAGCTACCGAAACGGTGAGAATAGGGGCACTTCGCGATATTTTAGCCATCTCTTCTCCTATATATCCTCCGAAACCCTATCCCTTAGAGTTTAGCCATTTCCTTTAGCTTTTCGCGCGGATCTGCTTCCGCGGCACTACGGCGGAATTCCTCTACCGCGGCGCGGCTCGCTTCCGAAAGTTTCTTCGGCACCACTACCTTTAGGCGCACATATAAATCGCCTTGCTTACCTTGCACATTGCGCAGGCCCTTGCCCCGCACCCGCAGCAGCTTATCGGTAGAAGATCCAGCAGGTACTTTCACTCCCACGATTTCTCCCGAAATAGTAGGCACTTCAATAGTCGCTCCCAGCGCCGCCTCGTCGAAAGAAATTGGTACGTTTTCGTACACATCTCTTCCCTGTACCTCAAATACTGGGTGCGGCTCCACCGTAACCTGTAGAATAATATCTCCCGGTGCTCCCCCGTTTATTCCCGGCTGCCCTTTACCGGCAATACGAATCTTTTGCCCATTCGTCACTCCGGCCGGCACGCGCGCGGTAACTGCAGAATTACCGTTTTGCACTTTCACTGTAGTGCCAGCTACTGCCTCTCGAAGCGGAATCGATACTTGGGAATTAATATTGGCTCCGCGCTCTGGGCGACGGCGTGAACTAAAACCATTAAAGCCACCGAAGCTTCCTGCACCGGCATAACCGTTTCCAGCTCGAGCACCGCCTCCGAACATCGACGAAAGCATATCTTCAAATCCAGCTCCACCGCCGCTGGTAGAAAAACGCACTTTCCCACCCGGGCCGCTGAACATAGAAAACATATCTTCGAAGCTGCCATCACTTCCCGGAGCAAAACGAGCTCCTCCGCCCGCCATGGTGCGAATCGCATCGTATTCCTTGCGCTTCTCATCATCGGAAAGTACCTGATAGGCTTCGGCTACTTCTTTAAACTTTTCTTCGGCTTTTTTATCGCCCGGATTCTGATCGGGGTGATATTTACGTGCCAGCTTCCGATAGGCCTTTTTAATGTCCTTAGCCTCGGCATCTTTCGCTACTCCGAGTACCTGATAAAAATCTTTTGCCATCCAATCTTGATTAGCCATCACGCTCACCTCCTATTTCTATAAAATTTCTGCATCTAGCAATATCTCCACCAATTTTCACTCCGGAGATACTACTCCTACCCGGGCTGGGCGCAGCACTTTTTCTCCTGCCCGATATCCCGGTTGCATAAGCTGAGCTATTTCTTCTTTTTCCACCTCTGCCGAAGTCTGATGCATCAACGCTTCATGCAGCTGTGGATCAAATTCATCGCCCGCCTGCCCGTAGCGCTCTAATTGAAAATTAGTTTTTAAGGTATTTTCTAGCTCTTCCACTACAGCTCCAGCCGGACCTTGTAGATCACCGTGCACCCGAGCTAACTCCGCATTGTCCAGCACTCCGAGGAGACTTTCCAAAACTTTCTGCACCCCAATTTCCTGGTAACGCAGATTTTCCTGCTTTGCCCGTTTCACATAGCCGTTATACTCCTGCTGCAGGTTGTAGTTATCAGCTTGGGCACGCGCTAATTTATCTTTTAGCTCGGTTACTTCCAATAAGGCCTGATCTAACTCCGAAAGCTCCGCAATCCCCTCCGCAGCCGGTTCGCCCTTATCTGCTGCACCGGCTAGGTCAGCAGCTAAATTTTCCGGCTCTTGTGGCGAAAAATTTTGCTCTTGCTCTTTTTTCTCTTCCGACATTCCACTTCTCCTTACAGCTCTCTCCCGGGGCAGAGCATCCAAAAGATACTCTGCCCCGGTATTTAATTACTAATAGCCGCCGCGCGGATTAGTTTTTATCGCCTTCTTCGTCCACGATTTCGGCATCGACTACGTCATCTTCTCCGCCTTGCGCATTCTGCGCCGCTTCACTCCAGCCATCTTGGCCAGCTTCTGCTTGCGCCGCTTGCGCTTGGGCATAGAGAGCCTGCCCAATTTGCTGCGCCTTCTGATTCATCTCTTCTTGCGCAGCCTTAATAGCTTCTACATCTGCGCCTTCCAGCGCTTTCTTCAGCTTCTCCGCTGCTTCGCTCACTTCACTGCTCACAGCCTCATCGAGTTTGTCTTTATTGTCTGCCAACAATTTCTCGATGCTGTACACCTGCTGCTCAGCAGTATTGCGTAATTCAGTTTCTTCCTTACGCTTCTCATCTTCCGCAGCGTGCTCTTCTGCTTCCTTCACCATTCGATCGATATCTTCTTTCGAAAGTGCCGAGCCGCCGGTAATAGTCACAGACTGCTCCTTGCCCGTACCTAAATCTTTTGCAGATACGTGCACAATGCCGTTGGCGTCAATATCGAAAGTAACTTCAATCTGCGGTACCCCGCGCGGTGCTGGTGCAATTCCCGAAAGCTCAAAAGTGCCGAGCAACTTATTATCGCGCGCAAAAGAACGCTCACCCTGGTACACCTGAATGAGTACCGAAGGCTGATTATCAGCTGCCGTCGAGAATAGCTCACTCCGCTTCGTGGGGATAGCAGTATTCCGCTCAATTAGCTTGGTGAGAATACCACCGTTAGTTTCAATTCCGAGCGAAAGCGGGGTGACGTCGATTAAGAGTACGTCATTGCGATCGCCGGTAATTACTCCGGCCTGCAGAGCAGCTCCTACTGCTACAACTTCGTCCGGATTTACTCCCTTATTAGGCTCTTTACCGCCCGTCAGCTCCTTAACCACTTCGGTAACTGCCGGCATCCGGGTGGAGCCTCCTACCATTACCACATGGTCAATTTCGGAAAGCTTAATATCGGCATCTTTTATTACATTCTGGAAAGGTACCTTGGTGCGCTCCAGTAAATCTTTCGTCATATCTTCGAACTTAGCCCGGCTCAGCTTCTCATCTAGGTGAATCGGCCCATTCTCACTCATCGAGAGATACTGCAGAGTGATATTTGTGGTCGTAGCCGAAGAGAGCTCTTTCTTAGCTTGTTCTGCTGCTTCCTTTAAGCGCTGCAGAGCAATCTTATCCTTCGAAAGATCTACGCCGTCTTTATTCTTCACTTGGGTAATCAGCCAATCTACGATTCGCTGATCCCAATCGTCGCCACCGAGTTTATTATCGCCCGAAGTGGCGCGCACCTGAATAGTAGAGAAGTCATCGTCATCTTTTCCGACTTCCAGCAAAGACACATCAAAAGTGCCACCGCCCAAATCGAATACTAAGATAAGTTCATCCTCTTTGCCTTTTTCCAGGCCATAAGCGAGCGCTGCCGCCGTCGGTTCGTTCACAACGCGCTGCACATTCAATCCAGCAATCTGCCCGGCATCCTTCGTGGCCTGCCGCTGGGCGTCATTGAAGTAAGCTGGCACAGTAATTACTGCGTCCGTCACTTTTTCACCCAAATAGGCCTCGGCGTCTTTCTTTAATTTCTGCAAAATAAAAGCCGAGATTTGCTGCGGAGTGTAATCCTTGCCGTCAATTTCAATCTTCCAGTTCGGATCGCCCATATGCCGCTTTACCGAAGATACCGTCCGATCCACATTGGTGACGGCCTGCCGCTTGGCGATTTCTCCTACTAAAATTTCGCCACTCTTCGAAAATCCCACTACCGAGGGAGTCGTACGCTGCCCTTCGGCGTTGGCAATTACTGTGGGTTCGCCGCCTTCGAGGACGGAGACCACAGAATTCGTAGTTCCTAAATCAATTCCTACTGCCCGAGTCATTCTTTTCTCCTTTACTAGCCGGCGAAACGCTTATTCGCGATTCTCCGCTATACTTCTTAACTTTCACTTCAAGTCTGCCTTATCAATTGAACTTATGTCCAATCGATACATCATTTCTTGAGTCTAATAAGCTCAACTCTTAAGCGAGAAACTTTATTCCCGTATCTTGCAAATGCGGCTTTTTATTCCCCTATCGCTTTCCGGCACCCCCAAAATTACCGGAAAAAATCCCAGTTCAGCGCCTTATTTTTTCACCCGCAGCTTTTGATTTTTCTAAAAAGTGATAAAGGCCATAGCTAAATTTTGCAGACTGAGTAAATCGCCGACCCCTACCACCCTATATGCCATAATGAAGCTATGAGCTTGAGTATCGGAGTAGATATCGGCGGCACAAAGATAGCCGCTGGCGTAGTAGACGAAGCGGGCACGATTCTCGCACACCGCCGGCGCCCGAGTCCGGCAGATGATTCCAGCGCGGCCCTCCGGATTACTACCGAAATAGTGCGCGAGTTAGTTGCAGAGTTTCCGGTGGCCACAATCGGTATCGGTGTGCCCGGGTTCGTAGATTCCAGCCAGAAAAAAATCATTTTTGGCCCTAATATCGACTGGGACGGCGCCGATATTGGCGGGCAAGTAGCCACTGCCACCGGTTTAGCTTGCTATTTAGAGAACGATGCCAATGCTGCCGCCTGGGGAGAATATAAATTTGGCGCCGCTAGCTCCTATCACTCTCCTATTACGGTAACTATTGGTACCGGAATCGGGGGCGGCATTATTATTGACGGCAAACTTCTGCGGGGCGCCAGCGGATTTGCCGGAGAAATCGGACATATGGAAATAGTACCCGATGGTTTACCGTGTGGATGCGGGCAAAAAGGTTGCTGGGAAGTATATGGCTCTGGCAATGCTCTCACGGCCACGGCGCGCAAATTAGCGGCGAGCTACCCCGCGCGCGCAGCGCGTTTATTGGAACTCGCCGGTGGAGAAGTGGGGGCAATTAGCGGATTACTAATCACCGCAGCCGCGCAACAAGGAGATAGCGCCGCGCAAACTGCCTTTAACGAAACTGGAAAGTGGATCGGGAAAGGGCTCGCCAACTTAGCTGCAATTTTCGATCCGGATGCTTTTGTACTCTCAGGTGGGGTTTGCGAAGCCAAAGATTTACTCCTTGAACCCGTGCAGAGCACTTTCGCCGCAAATCTGACTATGGCGGCACACCGCCCCCAGCCGGATTTAGTGATTGCCCAGCTAGGAAACGAAGCCGGACTAATCGGAGCAGCTGATCTTGCTAGATGCCATCCCTAGATAAAACTTCCCGAATGCTGCCTCAAGCGCGAACTAGTAAAACTAGCGGGGGCTACCGGTTTCGGCAGCCCCCGCGTTTTTAGTTTTAGTTATGCTTCTTTACTTCGAATCTATTTCTAATGTTCATTCGGATCCAAAGCGGCGTCTTTCGCCTCGGGGTGTACCGTACCTGCCACATGATCTGGCCCGGCGTAAATCGTATACAGCTGCAGAGGCACATCGCCGATATTGGTGACGTTGTGCCACATATCAGCGGGCACGAAAATAGCATCGTCATCTTCTACTTCTTTACGGAAGCTGAGATCATCTTCCGTCGGCCCCATTTCGCATATCCCCTTGCCGGCTTCGATGCGCAGGAACTGATCAATTCCCTCGTGAATCTCTAAGCCAATTTCGCCGCCAACCGGAATACTCATTACCGTCATCTGCAGTTTTTCACCCGTCCACATAGTAGTGCGGAAATTCTGGTTATCTAGGGTCTCTTTTTCGATATCTACTACCCACGGCTGCTTGCCCTTGTCATCGTACTGATGTGCGTAATCCATTACCCTACCTCCTCACCACTCTGCGAGCGGCAGTAGTTTTCTACCTTGTTACGCTCTCAGTCTACTATTTTTTCATGGCGCTGGCCGTCAAAAATCCAGAATAACGCTGCTAGCAGAAGAATTCCGCCGGATATCCAGTATGCAAGGGTGAAGCCCGAAATATCGATGAGGAATCCGGCGACTAGCGGGCCAATTATTTGCCCGAAATCACCTGCCATCTGAAAAAAGGAGACTACGCTGTTGCCGGAACGGTCTCCAATTATATCGGCCACCGCTCCTTGCTGAGAAGGCTGTATACAGCCGGAACCGAAGCCACCCCAAAAACTCAGTAGCAGCAGTACCCAGTCGGCAGTAAAAATCCCCATTCCGAGCGTAAAAAATCCGGAAAGCAGCAGGCCGAAGATGACGGGGTGCCGCCGGCCAGATAGATCCGACCATTTACCGGCCACCCAGAGCGCAAGCGCATTCCCAAAAGCAAAGGTAGTCAAGAGGCCGCCGGCAAGCCACGGTGCGGCCGTGGGGAGGGAAAGTGCCAGCAACGGAATTACGGAAACGCGCACCCCCATATTCGTCCACCCTTGGGAGAAGGCAGTCAATAAGGTAATGCGAAAACGCCGCA
>NZ_CAMXYE010000006.1 GCF_947253055.1 uncultured Arcanobacterium sp.
CAAGGTATTAGCATTTCGGCGGAAAACGAGCTGGCGGAAAATGAAGAAAATGCCGAAAACTTCCTAACTACTGGATACGGAATGAAAGGAATTGCGGAGAGAGTAGAGATATTAGGCGGCAGTATTCAACAGAAAACTGAAGCAGGATACTTCAAGACTCATATTTGGCTTCCATGGAAATGACTTCTGGGTATTAGTAGTTCTGTATATTAGTAGTTGTGAAAGAAACCAAGCGCCCTTTAAAAGTGCTTATCGTAGATGATGATCCACTGCTGTGTAATGCTTTAGGTAATCTACTAGAGCAAGATCCACTGGAACGCATAGAAGTAGTGGGAGAAGCTTTTAACGCTGCCGAAGCTTATCGCGCGATAGAATCCCAGCGGCCAGACGTAGTCTTGATGGATATTAAATTACCGGGAGAAGATGGGATTCAGGCGACGGCTAATATCACGAAAATGCCGAATCCACCTCAAGTAATCGTCATTACTACTTTGGATTCCCAGCTAGAACCACTGCGCGCTATCGAAGCTGGAGCAGCTGCCTTTCTTTTGAAATCAGAAGATCCAAATTCTATTATCGAAGCGATTGTAGCGGTGGCGCGCGGAGAGGGAGCAGTTTCTGCAAAGACGGCGCGGCAACTTTTTACGCACTTAGAAGCGAGCTTTGCTACTCCGGAAAAAATTCGCGCCCAAAAATTAATCGCACAACTTTCTCCCGCTGAATTAGAAGTAGCTAAGTTAGTGACGCAAGGCCTGAGCAATAGTGAAATTTCTGCCCAATTATTTATCTCTACTAGTACGGTAAAGACGCATATCGCGGGAATTATGCAAAAATTTTCGGTGACTAATCGCGTACTTATTGCGGTGACTCTCACTTTGGCGCAGATTTAAGGCGCCGCAAACTAGAGTGGGGAAATTTTAAGGCGCGGCAAACTAGCACAAAGAAATTTAAGGCGCGGCAGATTAGAAACCCGTAAAGAGTGGCGGAATTTCTCCGGAACCGCGAATCTTGAATCCCGTAGGTACGATAATTTTTTCCGGCGGGCCAGAAATTTCTCCAGATAGCCGCCCAAAGAGCCGCTCAGCTGCCACACGCCCGATTTCTGCCGGATTCTGCGTGATTGCCGTCAAACCCACTTTGAATAAATCTGCATTAGGTAGATCGTCGAAAGAAACTACCGCTATTTTCTCTTCTAAACCGAGCTCCTGCAGGGCGTAGAGAGTACCAGCTGTCAGTTGATTCTGCGCGGCAAAAATAGCCGTCGGGGGCTGCGGAGCTGTCAATAATTCATGTACTGCCAAGCGCGCCGCGTCTTCCCCCGCTACCCCCAACTTCATGAGCTGAGGGTGCGGCGAAATTTTTGCTTCTGCGAGGGCGGCCAGATATCCCGCTTTGCGCAGCTGCGCCGTCTGGATATGCTCATTATCTCCGAGAAAGGCGATACGCCGATGGCCTTGACTGAGTAAATGCCGGACCGCCCGCACTGCCCCGACTTGATTATCAGAAACTATCGAATCGGCAAATTCTGATTCTGGGCTGCGATCTATGGCCACCAGTGGGCGGGAGATAAAAAGATCTGGCAGCCATTTATGCTCTTCTCCACTGGGAGAAAAAATTAAACCGTCAATTTGCCGGCTAGCGAGAATAGCGGCGCGCTCCTGAGCGAGCTGCACATTATTTGCCGAGCTCACTGCGAGCACCACTGAGGAATACTTATCGGCCACTTCCTCTAATGCCGCATGTACGGCACTGTCAAAAGGATTAGCTACCGAAGATACCAGCAGCCCCACCGTGCGCGAACGTCTATCGCGCCGGCGCAGCGATTGCGCTTGCAGATCTGCCTGATATCCCAAATCTGCAATGGCTTGGCGCACAGCTTGGGCAGTGGCAGTAGCTACCCCCGCTTCCGCATTTATGACTCGCGATACTGTCTTTACGCTGACACCCGCGTGCGCGGCGACATCTTTCATTGTTATTCGAGGACTAGGCATATAAATAAGTATTCCAGAAAAAAGCTAAAAGTAAATTCTAAATTCGCTTGCGCTCGCCAAAGTTGTCTGTTATTGTCTTTTTTATAGACAACGTTGTCAAAGATTAGGAATCACTCCTTTCTCCGCAACGAAGCTATTTACACCGCACGTAGATAATTCGTAAATTAAATACAGAAACACAGAAAGATACCTGCCATGCACACTGGAGAAAACACCTCTCAGAAATCTGGACCTACTCGGCTGGTGATTCGCAGCGCCATCGTCGCCGCTATTGGTGGCCTTATTTTCGGTTTCGATACTGCCGTAATTTCTGGTACTACTTCCGCCCTCGAAAAAGTATTCGGATTAGATAGTTTTGGCCTCGGAATCGCCGTTTCCAGCGCCACTATCGGCACTATTTTTGGCGCCATTTTCGCCGGCACCCTGGCCGACCGCTTTGGGCGGAAAAAGATGCTTTTCGCTATCGGAATTCTCTTCCTAGTCGGTGGTTTAGGCACTGCCCTAGCTCCCGCCAACGCTTACTGGTTCTTCCTCCTCGCTCGGCTCTGCGGTGGGATTGGCGTCGGAATGTCGAGCGTATGTGCCCCAATCTATACTGCCGAAATTGCTCCCGCTGCCCAACGCGGGCGCTTAGTGGGATTGGTGCAATTTAATATCGTGCTCGGAATCTTAGTAGCTTATGCTTCCAATGCAATCGTGCGCGAAATCGTATCCGGCCCGGAAGCTTGGCGCTGGATGCTGGGAGTAATGGTCATACCCTCGAGCATCTTCTTGCTGCTGCTTTTCTCGGTACCGGAGACGCCGCGCTGGTTGATGAGCCAAGGGCGCACGGCAGAAGCCACCGCTATTAGCCACCAACTTTGCCGCACCGAAGCAGAATCCGAAGTAGAAATTGCAGAAATTCGTGCTCAGATAGCTGCCGATGCCGCCCATAAAGGCGTAAAAATTGCTTTCTTCACTAAGCGCTACCGCCGCGTAATTTTGCTCGCTTTCGCTATCGCAATGTTCAATCAGCTTTCGGGCATAAACGCTATTCTCTACTACGCCCCCATGGTAATGCAGGAGGCAGGAGCTGCGGAAAGCGCCTCCTATCTCATGTCAATCGCCGTCGGCTTTATGAACCTAATCGCCACCATGACCGCCCTCACCGTAATCGATAAACTAGGCCGGCGCACGCTCATGCTAGTAGGTTCAATCGGTTATCTAATCAGCCTCGGCTTCCTCACTTTCGTAATGTTCCGCTTCGAAGGTAATTTCACTTCCGAATCGTCAGTAATGGTCTTAATAGGGTTGCTGGTATTTATTGCGGCACACGCTTTCGGGCAAGGCTCGGTAATCTGGGTATTTATCTCAGAAATTTTCCCCAATCGCGTGCGCGGGCGGGGGCAATCCCTCGGATCGACCACCCACTGGGTATTTGCCGCTATCACTTCTTTCGCTTTCCCCTCTATGATTAAACTGCTCGGAGGCGGAGTAAGCTTCTTAATCTTCTTCTGCTGTATGGCTGCCCAGCTTTTCTGGGTACTGAAACTCATGCCGGAAACCAAGGGCGTACCCTTAGAAGAAATGGCAGAAAAACTGGGACTAGAAAATGACTAAGCAACTAGGAGAAACACCAATGAAAAACCCCTCAGTAGCACCTGTACTCTGCCTCGGAGAAGCTCTTATTGACGTCATCTCCCGCACCGGCCAAGCTACGGAAGAGCACGTCGGAGGCAGCCCCCTCAATGTGGCTTGTGGATTAGCCCAGCTCGGCCACCCCACCTTAATGGCCTCTTGGTGGGGAGCAGATAGACACGGAAAAATGATTGCCGATCATCTAAATGCCGCCGGAGTAGGAATTGTGGACGGCAGTGATCAGGCTGCTCAGACCCCTATCGCTGATGCGCAGATCGATATTAACGGGCAAGCCACTTACCATTTCGATTTAGATTGGCAAGTACCAGAACTACCCGCAATGGCAGATATAGCGCATCTCCATATTGGCAGTTTCGGCGCCACACTCGAACCGGGCGCCGAGGAAGTATTGGCAGCGGCCAAAGCCATGGCTATTACCGGCACCCTCAGCTACGATCCGAATGCTCGACCTTCTATTATGGGCGATCCAGAAAAAGTACGGGAAAGAGTAGAGGTGCTGATTGGGCTATCCGATTTAGTGAAAGCCAGCGACGAAGATGTAGCTTGGCTATATGGGCCCGATACTCCGCTGGAAGAGGTGCTGCGGCGCTGGTTAGAACTGGGAGCAGGCATGGTAGTGATTACGCGCGGGCCGTGGGGAGCATATGCAAAAGTCGCAGGTGATCGCGACATGCTGGTAGTGGATCCGCTCAATATCGAAGTAGCCGATACCGTAGGGGCAGGAGATTCCTTTATGGCCGGGCTTATTTCCGGATTATTGGACGCGGGGCTGCTGGGAAGTGCGCAAGCAAAGACGCGCCTGCGCCAAGCCACTCTCGCCGATGTGCGCAAAGCACTACACCGCGGCGTAATTACTTCCGGTTTGACGGTGAGCCGCGCGGGAGCCTATGCGCCAGATCGCGCTTGCATTAAACAAGTACAGACGGCAAATCCACAGCTCTAATGCAGTAAATCCGTATCCGCCGCATCCGGCTTTCCTTGTGCATAATTTGCTCGCAACAATCTCTCATTAGCTGATTTCATATGCTCATGCATTACATCTACAGCTTGCAAAGGGTCAGTGGAATCTAAAGCGCGAAAGATATCCAGATGCTCTGCATAAGCAATCTGCATATCCTTATTAACTTTTAGTTGATTACGCACCCAGATAGAGAGCATTCTGCGCAGAGTAGAAAGCAAATTTTTCAGCGTTTCATTGCCAGCTAGTTCCGCCATCTCAATATGAAAAGCTGCATCGGCATCGATAAAAGCAGCCATATTATCGGAATTGATACTCTCCTCTTGCTCTTCCAAACAGTCACGCATTACGCGCAGCGTCTTCAAAGGCTGGGGATCTTTCACTAAAGATTCGGCCGTGAGCTGCACCGCCAGTACTTCCAATGCCGAGCGTATACGCAAAATATCTGGATAGTCGGCGGGTGCTAGCAGCATCACCCACTGCAAGCTATCAGATAATAATCCCGTACCGCCGGCTCGCACATAGGCACCAGAACCGGGGCGAATTTCTACTACCCCGAGAATTTCCAATACGGTAAGGGCTTCGCGAATAGTAGTGCGGCCTACTTTCAAAGCCTCTGCCAGAGCGCGCTCCGCCGGCAATCGCTCCTCCGGCTTGTAATCACCGGTAGTAATCTGCGCCAGAATATACTGGGCAGCCTCCGCCGCTTCGGAAGTAGAATTGACCGTCAAATTAAGCGGGGTAAAATTTCCTTTTTCCTGCGCTAACCGACGCAAACGATTTTCACTCACCTGCATAATGATACTCTATCCTGCACTTTTTGCCAGAAATCAAAGAGGGAGAGCCCAGCTGGACTCTCCCTCCTATTAGCAGTTATTTCTAATTAACTTAGGAAACTATTACCCAGAGGATAGAAATTATAATCATTCCAAGCCAGCCAGAGGCAGTAGTTCCAACTGACCAAGTACGCAAGCCGTCTTTCACAGATAGACCCATAAACTTGGTGGCAATCCAGAATCCGGAATCGTTAATATGAGAAAGAGCTACCGAGCCCATACCAATCGAAAGCAGAATCAGCACTACTTGTATCTGCGAATAATCTCCTGCGAGCACCGCACTCTGCACCAAACCAGCAGCTGCCAAAGCAGCTACCGTGCCCGAGCCCTGCGCAATCTTAAATACCGTGGCGATTAAGAAGGCGAGGAAGAAGATCGGCAAACCAGTGGAGAGAAGAATATCCGATACGGCCGCACCTACTCCAGATTCAGTAAGTACCTTGGCGAATACGCCGCCAGCACCCGTCACGAGAATTACGATAGCTGCCGGCCCTACGGCGTCATCCATCAACTTGGAGATATGATCCGCCGAGAAACCACGGGCGATACCGAGTAGATAAAACGATAAAATAGCCGAGAAGAGCAGTGCGAACTGCGAAGAACCAGCAAACTGAGTGATTGCCCGGCCAGTGGAACCTTCTGGGAATATAAGAGCACCTAGCGTACCGCAAGTAATCATGAAGATAGGCAACAGAATCGTGAAGACTACTAGACCTGCCGAAGGGCGCCGAATTACCGTACCATCTTCCAGCGTCATCGTCTTAGAAGTATTATACGGATCTGCTTCAATTGTTTCGGCGTAACGGGTAGCCACTTCGGGCGTAAGCGCATATTCTTTGCGGTTGATCACTTTCTTAAAGAGGAAGTGCACCATGAAGCCAATGGGAAGAGCCAAAGCGAGACCGACTATCGTCACTAGTCCCATATTTCCTTCCAATAATCCGGTAGTGCCTACGATTCCCGGATGCGGAGGTACAGAATTATGGATGAACACCATCAATACCGCAACTGGCATACCGATTATTGCGGGGCTCTTAACTCCAGCAGCTTTGGCGAAAGAAAAGATAATCGGCACTAAAATAATGAATCCCACATCGAAGAAAATCGGAATTCCGACCAGCGCAGAGGCAACTAACAGAGCCGGTCCGATACGATCTTTGCCGTATCTTCTCGTAAAGGCTTCGGTGAGCACTTCCGCACCACCAGATTTTTCAATTGCGCCACCGAGCATAGAACCTAGACCTACTAGAATAGCTACAGACCCGAGAGTGCCACCCATGCCGGCAATCATCGTCTTTATTACTTCTTCCATGGGGATACCTGCGGCTAATGCCGTGCCGGCAGAAACGGCCAATAAGGCAATAAATGCCGGCCACTTTAGCTTCATCACCAGCAAAAGTAAAAGAGCAATCGCTAAAATAGCGACTCCGATTAAATAAGTTGTATTCAATTTATTCTCGCATTCTATAAAACGCTTCTTTGCGTTTGTAACTACAGTCCTCGTAGTAAAGTCACCTGACTTGTAAACCAGTATGCAGTAAATAATAAGTTTGGTCAACCGCTTAAGCAATTTTGCTTAATTGGTTGACCAAAAACCTTTTTTAGGTAATAATCTAACTAAACGCAAATACGGACTCACCAATGGAGGTGGAAATGCGTATAGGAATCGGAACCTATGCCCTATTTTGGGAATGGTCAGAGCGAGTACCTAATCCAATATCTTTAGAAGGTATGCTCGATCGCACTGCAGAACTGGATTGCAATGTCTTTCAGATTTGCGATTACCCACTTTTAGAGACTTTTGACGCCACGCATTTACGCGATATTAAAGAACAAGCTACCACCCAAGGAATCGCTCTCGAAGTGGGCACCCGCGGTACAGAACTCGAAACTCTCGAAAAATATCTGCAGCTAGCGCAGGCGCTGGACGCCAAAGTAATTCGTTCGATGGTGCAGGTAGGAGAAGGAAAACCCGCTCTGGAAGAAAGTCTGCAAAACATCAAAGCAATTGTGCCGCAATTAGAAGAAAAAGGCATCGATTTAGCTTTCGAAACTTATGAACAGCTCCCCACTACCCAGTTAGTAGAGCTAATTCAAAAAGTAGGCAGCGAGCGCGTAGGGGTAGCTTTAGATCCGGCAAATTGTGTGGCCGGCCTGGAACACCCCCGCGATGTAATCGATAGATGTGCTCCCTACACCTTGAATTTACACGTGAAAGATTTTGCTTTCTCTCGGCAAGCCGGTTGGATAGGATTCACCTACGCCGGAGCCAATATGGGCGAAGGTCTCTTAGATTACCGCTACGAACTGGAGAAAGTGCAGCCCACAGCGCGCGGTATCAGCCAGATAGTAGAGCACTGGCTGGTATGGCAGGGTGATCCAGAAATTACCGTGCGGATGGAGCGGGAGTGGACAAAGCAAACTCTGCAAGTAATTAAAGCGCAAGCCGCTAAATAACCTAGCAAAACTACTTCCATCAAAAAAGCAAGAATCGTTCAAAAAATAAGAACCTTTCAAGTTTCCTAAACAAAATAAACAATAAATATAAAAGGAGAATGAATCGATATGGCAACGAAGCTAAACATCGCAGTAATTGGCGCCGGCGGGAAAATGGGAATGCGAGTTTCCCCGAATCTGGCTAGCCACCCCGAATACAACGTAAAGTTCTGTGAAGCTGGCGAAGCGGGCATCAAGCGCTCAGAAGAAGCTGGCCGGCCGATTACTCCCACGCCGGAAGCAGTAAAAGACGCCGACATCGTAGTATATGCAGTACCGGACCGGGCACTGAATAAAATTACTACCGAGATTGTCCCACTGCAAAAGCCAGACTCGGTGGTACTCACCCTCGATCCAGCGGCTGCTTATGCGAACCAGCTCTTCATCCGCGATGATTTGACCTATATCGTCTGCCACCCGGCACATCCGTCCGTATTCTTAGAGCGCAAGACGGACGAAGAATATGCCGATACCTTCGGCGGTGTGGCCGCAGCTCAGCACGTGCTGGCCGCTATGGACACCGAATCTGAGAAATGGCAGCCCATCGGCGAAGAAGTAATCGCCAATATGTTTGCTCCGGTAGTAGCCGTGCACTGGGAGTCGGTACACGATCTCGCCGTACTCGAACCGACTTTGAATGAAACCATCGGCTGCATGATTGGCCAGTTCCTCAAAGACGTACTCGATTACACCGTAGAGGTGACCGATATGAAGTACGAATCCGTAGAAGCTATGTTCTTCGGACACATCTTCATTGCTCTGACCAATGCGCTGCGCGGATCTAACCCCTTCTCTGACGCCTGCCTCTTGGCCATGGATTACGGACGGGAAAGAATCATCAACCCGAACTGGAAAGAAGTATTTAAAGACGAAGACCTCGACATAGTGCTGGCTAAGATGCTGGAACTAGACAAGATTGAGCGTTAATTTTTCAGATGCGGGCGGCGGCTTTTCTAGTTGCCGCCCGCACTTCTCTTTTAATCTCTAATATATTTACCAAATTTATATCCCCACCTAAAAATATCTGCATAGGTTCTTCGTAATCTGTGCAGACCTGCAAATCTGTATAAACTCGTAAATCTGCATAAACCCCGGAGTGAAATTGACCTATTTAGTTAATAACCCAGAAGAGTTCGCTGCTGATTCCTTAAAAGGATTCATTGCGGCATACGAAAATTATGTGCAGCCAGTGCACGGCGGCGTAGTGCGCACTAACGGCAGTCCACAGGGAGAAACTGCTCTCGTAGTCGGGGGAGGCTCGGGGCATTATCCAGCTTTTGCCGGTTGGGTAGGGCCAGGAATTGCCCACGGCGCCGTATGCGGCAATGTATTCGCTTCTCCCTCCGCCTCGCAAGTGCGCTCCGTCGTAAAAGCGGCTGATAACGGCGGAGGCGTAGTGCTACTTTTCGGTAACTATGCAGGCGATGTGCTTCACTTCGGCAACGGCGCAGAACAGCTCCGCGCCGAAGGAATCGACGTGCGAATCGTGACTATCTCTGACGACATCGCTTCCAACTCTCCGGACAAACATGACGATAGACGCGGCATCGCGGGCGATCTTTTTGTAGTGAAAATTGCTGGAGCAGCAGCGGCAGCCGGGAAAGATGTAGACAGCGTAGAAGCTGTGGCCAGAAGAGCTAATGAGCGCACCCGCTCCCTCGGAGTAGCTTTTAGCGGATGTACTCTACCGGGAGCTCAGAGCCCACTTTTCACCGTGGCATCCGGCACTTTCGGATTGGGTCTAGGGATCCACGGGGAAAAAGGAATCTCGAATCACGAGATGCTGCCAGCTCGCGATATTGCGCAAATGTTGGTAGAAAAGGTGCTAGCAGAAGAGCCGCCGCGCGAAAATGGCTACCAAGGCCGGGTAGGCGTGCTACTAAATGGGTTGGGCGCCACTAAGTATGAAGAGCTTTTCGTGCTTTACGGATCAGTGGTAGAGCTATTAGAGCAACGCGGCTTACAAATCGTGGCTCCCGTAGTAGACGAGCAAGTAACCTCGCTAGATATGGCTGGGGTGTCGCTGAGTATTTGTTTCCTTGATGCCGAATTAGAAGAATACTGGCTAGCCGCCGCCGATACTCCGGCTTTCCGCAGAGGAGCCCTTTCTGCTGCGGAGAGTGCTGCGCCGACGCGGCGAATTGTGCCGAATGAAGAAGAGTTTGCTATTCCAGCCGGATCTCCTGAATCTGCTGCCTGCGCCGAAAAGGCGGCAAAAATCCTCGAAGTTTTCGAAAATACGGCGCGCGCAGCGGAAGCTGACTTAGGGCGAATGGATGCGATAGCGGGCGACGGTGACCATGGGCAAGGTATGACTCTAGGAACTACGGCGGCAGCTAAAGCGGCGCGCGCATGCGTGAGCGCCAAAGCAGGAGTTCGCACCCTACTGGTACGCGCCGGCGCCGCCTGGGCAGAAGGAGCCGGCGGTACTTCTGGCGCACTTTGGGGAGCAGCCTTGGGGCGCACCGGCAATTCGCTTTCTGATGAGCGGGCGCCGAGCACCCGCGAAATCCTCCAAGCCGTAGCTGCCGGAGCGCGGGCGGTGCCGGAAATGGGCGGTGCAAAAGTCGGCGATAAGACTATGGTGGATGCAATTATTCCTTTTGCAGAGGGAATCGAAAAACGCCTCGATTCGGCGGAACCCCTGGCAGCGATCTGGGCAGCAGCAGCTGCAGAAGCTCAGGCAGCTGCGGAAGCTACCGCCAATATCTCGGCGCAAAAAGGCCGGGCGCGTACCCATGGAGATGCCTCTATCGGCACTCCAGACCCGGGCGCTATCTCGTTCTCTCTTTTAATGCGGGCAGCTGCTGCTACACTCTCCTAAACAAAAAAAGCAGCACTACCGAGTATGCCAGCCGGCGTGGATTCTCTGGATTACGCCGGCTGGCAGCTTTTTAGCTTTTGTTTTCGGGTTTTGGTTTCCGCCTTTTCCGCTTTTGTTTTCTCTTTTCTATTTTCGGAAGCTCTTGGTAGATAATTTTCTTTTCGCCTATTTCGCTACCAGCTATAAAATACTCAAAATTTCAAATATGTGTAAGACTGGAGAAGTAGGTATAGGAAACTATTTAAGGAGTGTTTATGTCTACTTTGGAAAATAAATTCGATGAAGCCGCCGGAAAAGCCAAAGAAGTAGCTGGCGAAGTGGCTAATGATAAAGATATGAAGGCAGAAGGTAAGATTCAGAATACCGAAGCAAAAGTAAAAGAAACTGCCGAAAATATCGGCAAAAAAGCTAAAGACACCGCAGAAGATATTGAAGCAGGTGCCAAGAAGCTGGCCGAGCGGGCAAAGAATGCTCTGCACGGCAAAGGCAAAAACTAAAGTACTGATAAAAAAGTATCGATAAATTAGATTTGAGCGGGCGCCTCTGGATCAAAATTCCGGAGGCTCCCGCTTTTAATATATCTTTTCGTTAGTACCGCTTCTAAGTACTGCAGGGCAATAATTTTGCGGGCACGGTGGCAATTCCACTCCGTCTAGCATCAGACTTTATCTGATGCGTAATTTCTAACAGGAGCTGTACTTCACGAAAAGCTATACGAGGCGAAATATGTGCGCCGCAAAAAATACTCCAGCGAAAATTTACTTATCTGAAACCGAAATTTACTTATCTGAAACCGAAATTTACTTATCTGAAACCGGTAATAACAGTAGACGTAGCAGAAATTGACGTCTAGACTTAAGTCCTCCGGTAAATGAATTGGCCTCGGTAATCTTCCCCAGATTTTACGCCGAGGCCAATTCGCTTTTCTCCGGCATAAAATAGCGCTTTTTTGATACACTATTCCAGATTAAAGAATCCGAGATTTCCACCCCTAAGGTGGCATAGTCACAGCAGTTACTAATTTACAGAGGAACCATTTTGAGCGAAAAATTTGCATCGCTGAAAACAGCCGGAGGCCTACCAGATACGGTATATGATCAACTCCTAGATCTTTTAACTTGGGGTGATCTCCCTCCCGATTCTGGACTTTCCATAGATGGTCTAGCGGCTCAGCTAGAAATTTCCCCCACTCCCGTGCGCGAAGCTTTAGCCCGCCTAGAAGCTACTGGCTTAGTGCAACGCAAAGCCCGCCGTGGATATCGGGTGGCGAAGCCAATGTCGCAAAAACAAATGCGGGAATTAGTAGATGCTCGCCTCGTATTGGAGATGGGCACAATTGCGCGGGCAATGCAGCACCGCAGCGAACTGCTCCCCGATCTAGAAGCTGCTTTTAAGAGACACGAAAAAAGCGCCCAGCGAATTTTAAATATGACGGCGGAAGATAACCCGCAAGAAGCCGTGCGGGATTATTTTGCCGACGATTGGTCTTTCCACGAGGCGATATTGAATCACTGCGGCAATCGCTATTTAGTGCACGCGGTAAATTCGCTTTCTTTCCGCGTACATCGTATGCGTCAAGCAATCGGATCTGGAATATCTGACGCCGAATATGCTCTCGCAGAGCACCGAGAGATTCTAGAAGCGGTACGCAGAGGAGATACTGCTGGCGCAATCGCTGCTATGGAGCGGCATCTCGATAAATTAGATACGCGAGTGGCTCAGAGCTAAAGAGCCCAGAGCTAAAGAATAGCGCGAAACTAAAACTAAAGAATATAACGCACCAAAAATTAAAGCCGCTTTTCTAAGAAAATCAAAATCTTAGAAAAGCGGCTCTAATAATGCTCGCAACTACACTTAGGCGCGCGCTGCCGTTTCCTTTGCTACTTCCCAAAAAGCCTGTGGATCGTGGGCGAAGCGCCCTAAGAATAATCCATTTATACTCTCATCTAGTTGAGAAATAAGCCCCGGCCCAGCAGAACCACCATAAAGAATAGTGAGGTTCAAATCCTGCGTAGTGGCATTTTCTGCTAATTGCTGGCGGATATTGCGGCAAACCTCTGATACATATTCCGGGCTGGCTGGTTTCGGCGCACCAATCGCCCAATAGGGCTCGTAACCTAGCCACAACTCAGCTGGTTTCCCGTAGCGCAGAGCAGAAAGTACCTGCTCTAGGCAAATCTGCGCTGCTTCGGCGGCCGACATTTCCGTAGCTTCACCTATGCAGAGCAGCGGAATTAAATCATTTCGCGCCGCGGCTTCCACTTTGCGCGCCACCATATCCTCGTCTTCTCGGAAAATAGTGCGGCGCTCGGCATGCCCTACTTCTACTACCTTTGATCCCAACTCAGCTAAATCGCTACCGGACACTTCGCCGGTGAAAGCGCCTCTATCAGCTGGTGCTAAATCTTGCGCACCCAATAGAAAAGGAGAATCTTGGAAAATCTCCGCCGCTTCTACTTGAGTGAGAAAATCCGGCAATACCGCTAGGCGCACTTTCGCCGCAGTATCTGGATCAGCAGCTGCTAAATCTCTCACTGCTTGGCAATAGGAAAGAGTGCGGCCGCGCGGAAAATACATTTTCAGACTGACGGCCGTAACCGGCTTTTGCATCAGTTCGCTCCTTCGTATTCGCAAATCCGCGCTACTTTATCCCGCGAACGCGAATTCGGGTCGAATTCATGCTTCAGATATTCTTCTAAGAACATTTCCGCAGACTTAATGCCCACTACCTGCGCACCAATCGCAATCATATTGGCATTATTGCTGAGAGTGGCCCGCTGCGCCTGATAAATATCCGTGATGCAAGCACAGTAAGCACCCTTTACCTTATTAGCAGCGATAGAAACACCGATGCCGGTGCCGCATACCACTACTCCGCGGTCATATTCCCCAGCAGCTACCGCTTCTGCTACCGCTACTGCTACATTGGCGTAGATGGGATCATCTGCGCCGAAATCTTTTACTTCGTGGCCCAGCTCAGTAGCTTTTGCCATCAGTGCTTGTTTTAATTCAGTGGCGTTCGGATCACAGCCAAATGCGATTTTCATTTTTCTCCTCTTTATTTCTATTGCTAGTAATTTTATTTTAATAAATCTATAAAAGTTTTCTTCTCGGTTTCGCCCGCGCTAGCTCTTATTACGTTAGCTCTTAGCGCAATAATTTCCTGTTCCTTATTCTAAGTCTGCCAGAAATTATCCTGTTTCGAAAAAGTAACAGCGGTGCCAGGCTCATTTCACCCCAAGTTTTAAGAGTAGAGCCTGGCACCGCATTTACTTCGCACACCTATCGGAGAGAACTTTACATTGGAATCGGAATTAGGAAGGCACCGATCAATGCTTGTGCGAAGATGAAAATTGCCGAGATAAAGGAGCCGAGAGTGTAGGTCTTTAACCCTCCCGTCACCGTCAAGCCCGACATATTAGTCGCCACCCAGAAGCCAGAGTCATTCACGTGCCCGATAGAATTACCGCCGGAGAGGCAAGCGAGCGCTATCCATACCGGATGAATTCCTACCGCCGGGGCGACGGAGGCCATAATAGTCATGGAGGTCATGCCGGCTACCGTGCCGGAACCTTGAGCTACGCGGAATATCATTCCAATCAGGAAGCCGAGGCACATTACGCCAAGAGTGGAAGAAGTACCGGTCGAAAGCTTGGAAACTATTCCGTCTCCCACGCCAGCCTTCGCGATTACCGAGGCGAAGGCACCGCCTGCGCCAGTAATGAGAAGTACTACGCCGGCAGCTTTCAAGCCCTCTCCCACCGAATCTTCCAATTTATTGCGCCCGATGTACTTCACGGAAACTAAGTATGCTCCCAAAGTACCGAGCAGCATGGCGATGAGTTTATTGCCGAAGAACTGCGACCAAACCGGTGCTTCGTCAAAAAGCGCATTGCCTACCGTACCGAGAAGAATACAGACGATTGGAATAATAATCGGCAATGAAGCCAACAAGAAAGGTGGAGCTTTTTCCACCATCTGGGTGGCGTTACGCCGAGCAATGAGCTCATCGGTGACCGTCGAGGAATGATTTACATCTTTTTCCTCGTTCCAGATATTGAACCGATGATGAATCCATGAGAACACCAAGTTGGAGCAAATTACCGTAATGAAGCCGACTACCAGGCCTACTCCCAGCATAATTCCCAAATCAAATCCGAAGATATCGGCAGCTGCCAACGGGTTCGGAGTGGGTGGTACCACGCAGTGAGCGGTGGTGGCACCGATAGTGAGGAATCCCGTCACGTAGGCCATCTTCATATTGATCTTGGCGGCAATGGTGATGCCAATCGGAATCAAGATTACGAAGGTGACATCGAAAAATACCGGAATCGAGAGCACGAATCCGGCCAAGGAGACTGCCCACATTGCTTTATTCTCTGGGAATATCGCCATGATTTTATCGGCGATTACTTGCGCTCCACCTGAATCGGAAAGCAACTGCCCCAACATTATTCCAAAGCCAATGGGTAAGCCAATGCCAGCCATCATATTTCCGAAGCCACTCGAAGCAGCATCGATGGTGTCCAGTAGAGGTAGCCCAGTGGCTACGCCCAGATAGAGAGCAGCAATTACCATGGAAACTGCTGCATTCAGTTTAAGAGCGATAATTCCGATTAAAATTATCGAAATCGCTATTACTAGGTGAATGATTAGAAAAGTAGGACTCATGAATTTTCCTTCCGAAATATAGTTTCAGAAAATCAGTGCATGTGCTTTCCGCCGTCTACGTTCATTACTACTCCGTTTACGAAAGACGAATCCGGAGAGCAAAGGAAGGAGCAAACTGCCGCAATTTCTTCCGGCTGTCCCACGCGATCGAGCGGAATATTAGAAGACATGCTGGCTTTCCGATCCGGAGTAAGCTTGCCACCCATGATTTCCGTATCAATCGGTCCCGGGGCCAGCACATTGCAGGTAACGCCGTAGTGGCCAAATTCGCGAGCGCCACCGCGGGTAAGACCCACGATTCCGGCCTTTGCTCCGGCGTAGAGACCCTTGGAGAAGGTGCCGCCGCCGTCATAAGCAGTAATGGAAGAGAAGTTTACGATCCGGCCGAGCTTATGCTCTTTCATGAGCTCGAAAGCTCCGCGCATAAGCAAGAAAGTACCGCGGCAATTGACGCGGAATACCCGCTCGTATTCTTCGATGGTGGCTTCGCCCATCGGGGTAGGAGAAGCTACGCCTGCCGGATTTACCAACGCCACTAGCTGCGGCAGCTCCGCTTTAATTTTGGCAAAAGCGGCTGCTACTGATTCTTCATCTGCCACATCCAGGTGCAGGCCGATGATTTTCTTTTCCGGGAATTCTGCAGATATTTCTTTTACAAAAGCATCTACATTTTCAAACATGATATCGCCGACGGCTAGGTCGTAACCATCTTGCAGGAGCCGGCGTGCTACGCGGCGGCCAATACCAGCCGGCGCTCCGACACCAGTTACGAAAGCGGCGCGTTGTTGTGGAAATTCCATTTTTCCTCCTAGAAATTTATGTATAAAAATTGGTATCTCGATAGTTAAAAATTGATTACGAATTCTTGAACAAATAAATAAATTTATTTACTTGTGCCCAGCGGCGGGGCGTCTCTGCCCAGCCACCGTAGCTTCTTGACTGCCAAATTTTTTGGCTGGCAAATTTATTCCATAAATAGTTTTTGCGAATCCCGCAGCACGCTGCGGATATACTTAGCGTTAGTGGCACCTACTCCCAGCCAGTCCCCACCATAGTGCTCAGTCTGGAAGACGCCGCGATAGCCGAGACGAAGAGCCTGGCGAATTATCGATCGATAATTAATCCAGCCGGTTTCGAGCGAAGCCGGCGCCGAGAAGTAGGCGCCCGTACTCGGATCTTCGTCGCGAATATAGTTCTTTATATGCCAGTAGTTGGCATAAGGAAGCACTAAATCAAACATTTCTTGGTATCCGGGTATAGGCCGATGCAGGCGAATAAGGTTGCCGATATCAGGATTTATCCCCACTGCAGCGTGGTCACAATCTTTTACAAAAGCGACTGCATCTTCCGCGGTGCCCATATAGGTATCTTCATACATCTCCAAAGCAATCTCCATACCGTTTTGCGCGGCATGATCAGCTACTTCTCGGATTCTCTCAATCGCCAAGGGGCGCAGCTCTGCACTATCTTTATGCCCATCGGCATACCAAAACCACTGCGCTTTTTCTTGCACCGGCGTCAAATCTTGCATAAATCCGACGTTGAGTATGTGCGCTCCTAATTCCGCAGCCCGATCCAGAGCGACGTGCATACGCTGCACGTATTCTTCTCCATGCACTTTATCTACCGGGCTGCGCCGCCCGAAAGATACTCCCGGCACCGCTAACTCGTAGCTGGCGAGCAGTTTCTTAAATTCTGCAAATTTTTGGCTGCTCATTGTAGATATATTGACCCAGTCATCGATGGGATCTATTGCCTTATAACCAAGAGCCATTACTTGCTCAATATGATCGGCCCATTCCGAAGCAGCAGCTTCGTTTAACGGTGTACCGTCGGCAGCTTTATTGCCGAAATTCATTTTGCAGGAAATAGGCCAAGTATCTGCCGTATACATGTATCTCCCCTCATTGGGATATCTAAATTGCGGAAACTCCTCTTGCTTTCAGGCTATGTCCCCAAAAGATTAGGAGCAAGACCTCCGATGTCCTTTATATCCTATATCCTATACGATTCTTGTGCAAGCGTTTTTTCTAAGCCACGTGCCGCACCTTATAGATAAGGATTGCCCCCAGCAACGCCAAACTTCCCGAAAGAATATAAAGACCAGCGTAGCCTCCTAAATACTGCAAAGACGCCGCCGCAAATACCGGCGCGAGCGCATTCGGGGTAACTACGGCAATATTCATAATTCCAATATCGCGCCCGCGATTCGCTGGGATGGGAAGCACTTCGTTGATAAGGGCCTGATCTACCGCTATATAAGTACCCCAAGAAATTCCCAGTACTAGGGCGGCAATAATTACTAAAACAAATTGCGTGGCAAAAGCCATAATTAGGCAGGCTATCGCCACCCCCGCCGAGGCGGCAGCCACAAAAATCCGCCGCTTGTGGAGACGGTCAGAAAGTAAGCCAGAAACTACGGCGAAAATGAGTACTGCTACGGCGTAGATGCCGGTCAAAATGAGTACACCTAGATCCGGATCGGCAAGTTTTATTTTATCGCGCAAGTAGTAGAAGAGATAAAAAAGCGCCGTCACATTGCCGAGAGTTACCGCTAAGCGAGCGATGAATACCCAGCGGAAATCCGCATAAGGATGGGCAGCTTGTGCTTGCGCGCCCACTGGCTGACAAGAAGCGGCAGTAGCTTCATCTTTATCTTTATTTATGCGCGCAAAAGTCAGTACCTCGCTCCCGGTAGGCACATCGCGAAAATGCAGTAAAAACTGCATTACTAGCAGCATAGTAGCGGCCGCCGTCACCCAGTAAGCTGGAGTGAGGGAAAAGAGCGTGCCGATAGCCGTACCCAGCACCACTGCCAAAGTGTAAGTGAGGCCGAGTACCCCCGATACAAAACCGTATTGTTGGGTGGGCACCGTATCGGGAGCGACTGCTTGGCAAGCCCCTACGGCAGCCGCAATTACGATTTGAAATATCGCCCACGCGAGAATCATTTGCGCAAAATTAGGAGCACTACCTAGCCACACCAGACACAGCGCAGGTATGAGAGACCCGAGGAAAATCCAGGGGACGCGGCGCCCGAAACGCGAGCGCGTCCAATCAGAAAGATAACCCCAGAGTGGTGTGGCGATTACCGAAACTACCCCACCTACCGCCATTATTAAGGCAAAATACTTTTCTTTTTGCCCATCTCCATAGAAATTAAGGACTTGCTTGGCGATTAGCAATTGGCTCGGGGCAGCCCAAGCGATATTAATGCCCAAATAAGAAAGGCCGTAACGAGCAATCCAGCTGCGCGAAACGCGCGGGCGAGCATGCGGATCGAGAAAATTATTTACGCGCGTATCGCTGCTCATGGCAGGCGTACCTCCGCTTCGCTGCGATATTCTTGCCCACTCACATATTTGCGATACATTTCAGAATCAATAAGCCGCTTAGCAATTATTTCTTGGTAAAAATGCCCTGACGGTTTAACTATGCGCTCTTTGGTGTGGGGGTCGAGATATACCAAACCAAAGCGAGCGGCCATACCCTCACTCCATTCAAAATTATCTACAAAACACCAGTAGTAGTAGCGCTCAAAAGGTAAATCGCTAGCGGCAATACAGCGCAACTGATCGTAAATAAAACGCGGGCGGAAAGATTCCAGCTTTGTATCGGCAAGCCGCGGCGCCGCGGAAAGCTCCCCGATATCGCAGGTGCCATTTTCCGTCACCCAAATCGGACCAGGATATTTTTCAAAAAGCTTCTGAGTAATTTCTATTAAACCTTGCGGATAGATTTCCCACCCTAAATCATTGCGCGGAGTACCGGGCACTACCCCGTCATCTAATTTACTAGTAGCGGTACGGGAATAATAATTTATCCCCAAGTAGTCGTAATATTTTCCTTTTTCAATCTTTTCTTTCCGGCCAGCCGGGCGAGGCGAGCCGAGCAAGGGATGAAAACTTCCGCCCAGCATGGCATCGCTCAGTACATCTTGAAAAGCAAATTCCGAGAATTTAGTGAGCTGGCGCTGCAAGCGACTTTCCGGATTTAACGGCACAAAGGGGCGAATATGGTGGGCAAATCCTACTTTAGCTTCCGGCTGCAGCCGATGAATTAGCTGATAGGCGAGGCAGTGAGCTTGCGCGAGATGAAGCAGATTGGCACGCACCTTACGCCAAGAGGCTTCGTTCGGCGGAGCGGTGTGGAAAAGATAGCCTTGCGTCACGTATACATTTGGCTCGTTAATGGTCACCCATTCATCTACCAAATCTTTTAAGGCATTTACCGCGTATTCGGTGTAGCGGAGAAAAAGTGCCACTGATTCTGGGTTAGTGAATCCGTCTTTATCGGCAAACCAAATCGGATTACTGAAGTGATGTAAAGACACCAGCGGAATAATGCCGCGCGCGCGCAATTCACTGATTTCTTCTCGGTAATGCTCGATAGCGGCAGTGGAGAACTTTCCACACTCCGGTTCGATACGCGCCCATTCGAGTGACATTCGGTACACTTCGATACCTATTTCACTGAGGAGTTGGGTATCTTCTCGCCATTTTTCCCAATGGTCTACACACCGCTCAGGGTGAGAACCATCTTTTATATTTCCCGGAGTATTCGCCCAGTGATACCAATCATTATTGGTATCACCACCTTCAATTTGCAGGCTGGCGGTGGCGGTGCCTAAAAGTAAATTTTTCGGTATCTGTACTTCACTGTAGAGATTTTCGCTTCGCATGGAATCATGGTAACGCACTTTTTCGTTCTGTTTCGATTTTCAATATCTATTTATCTCGAGCAGAAAGCCTTTTTAGCTAGGAAAAATGTTTGTGAGAATGCAGAATTTTATGCTATTTTATCTCTAAGACTGCGCAAAAAACAGTCTGCCAGTAAAACATGCTGGCAAAGAGAGGAAATCATGGAGAAACGCACACATTTAGACCGCAGACTTACCAGCGGTCAAGTTGCAATGATTGGGCTTTCCGGTGCCCTAGGTACCGGTCTCTTCCTCGGTTCCGGCGCGACGATCGCGTTAGCGGGGCCGGCCACAATCATCAGCTATATGTTGGCGGGCTCTCTAGCACTGGCAATAGTCTGGGCGCTCGCCGAAATGGTCTCTGTACATCCCGTACCTGGCGGTCACGGTGCCGTCGCGGGGCAGTATCTAGGGCCATTCGGCGGCTATATAGCGCGCTGGAACTTTGGTATTCAATCTTTCGTAGCAGTGGGTGCAGAAGTGGTAGCTAGTGCCACCTACCTGCAGCACTGGTTCCCCAATCTGAATTTAGGCGTCGGCACCGTATTGTGCTCCGTTTTTGTGATTGGGCTCAATCTCGCCACCGTACATCTCTACGGCACCAGCGAGTACTGGTTTTCAATGATTAAAGTGGTAGCGATTTGTGCATTTATTTTGCTCGGGTTATCGCTGATTTTCGTGGGCTGGCCTAGCCCGAATCCGCCGACCGGCTTGGGCAACCTAACTGCTCATAACGGTTTTGCACCCAACGGTTTAGGAGGAATTCTCCTCGCTGCCTGTATGGCCATATTCTCTTTCGGAGGAATTGAGAATGCTTCTGCCGGCGCGGCAGAGTCTGAACATCCAGAACGAGATATTCCGCGCGCCGCCGGGACTATGATTTGGCGTCTGCTGATTTTCTACATTTTGGCAGTGGGAGTAATAGTCACGATGCAGCCGTGGACGGAGACGGCCGAAAGCGGCACCATCGAATCTTCGCCTTTCGTAAAGGCGCTCGATCAGGCAGGAGTCGCAGCGGCTGGGCACATTATGAATTTCATTCTGATTGTGGCAGCGCTTTCCGCAGCTAATGGCTGCCTCTACGCTTCCAGCCGGATGATTCATTCGCTGGCGCTAGACGGTATGGCTCCGAAATTTGCTGCGCGCACTTCCGCGCACGGTTCACCGCGCTCCGCCGTCGTTATAGTGAGTATCGGCATGGTAATTGCCAGCTTGCTTGCTATTTTCGCCGCTGATAGCGCCTTCCAATACCTAATGGGCTGCGTAATTCTCGCTGTATTAGTCACCTGGACAATAGTGCTTCTCACGCATTTGCGCTTCCGTCAAGTGCGAAAAGAACAAGGCAAACCAGATGCGCCGGCACGGCTCTGGGGCGCACCGGTAGTTAACTACCTAGGCATAGCTGCCTGCTTGTGCGTATTTGCTGTGCTCTGGTGGCAAATTCATGCAGCTTGGGTAGCAGGCATCCCCTACTTAATTTTACTTTTTGGTTCCTATTTCATCTGGCGGCACTTCCACCCGGACTATAAGCCGCAACCCCTTCCAGAAGGTCACTAATACCAAAAATTAAATGTGCTAGAGGATGCCAAGCCGGCACTCCGGCTTAGCTAACTTAAACTGGGCAGCATCTTAAAGATGCTGCCCAGTATTTTTTCGTTGTCTATTTTCGATTTTTTCTATCGGCTATTTTCGTAATGATTTTTACCGATCTTTAACGGCAAAATTCCTTAACGGCAAAATTCATCTGCCCATAATTCTTGCAAAGGCGGAATCCTCCCGAGCATATCGTCTTCTAACAAATACCAGCACACGCCGCACTCTGGTTTCGGAAACTCATTGCGCGTTTCTAAAAGCTGCGTAGGAGTGACTATTAAATCGATAGCGGTATCGTAGGGGCGCACTTCTACCGGAACGTCTACTACCTGACAATCATGCCCCACCGCCACAATTTTCGAATCAGTATCCACTAAGCCTTTGGTGTAGAGCATGGCCCATTCCAGATCAAAGTAACCGTGCCCCTTTCCGAAGCGAATACCACTGGGAGTAATCGCAGAAGCTCCCGAAACTAGCACCGGAATCTTCGATATTTCTGCTGCCAGTTGAGCAAGGCTCCGATGCTGCCAGAAACGCTGAATACCGTCTAAAGTGGAGGCTAAAGCTTCACTTCCAGCCGGCACCCATTCCGGGCGCAAGAGAAAGAAGCCCCGCGAGATTCCATAATTGGTAATAATCATGGTCTTGCCATCGCGAATTATGCGCTCACGCAAGGCCTCTAGATTATTATCCGGAGTCACAAAGAGAATATCGGCATTTTTATAGATATCCGTGCGGCAAAAAAGCTCTGCACATTTTTCCGAGCCTTCATAGTCAGCTATGAATTCGGCAAAATCCCAGGAAAACCGCGAATCCGGGCGAGCTACTTTCCGCAGCTCTTCCCAAATCATTACGCGTGCTTCAGCTGCTTCCACTATTTTTCTCCTTCTTCCACCGGCAAATTTTCCGCCGTCTTGCTGTCTTTATGGTCTTTTATAAAAGCTCCTACTTGAAAAGCATATACGCCTATCAAGCTGGCTAGGGATGCTATTACCAGCACCGCAAAGAATCCGCTTGTATACATGAAACTTACCTTTCTTTCCGCTGCTCACACTAAGCGATATTTTCAATCTCGATACGCAGACGCGCAAAATCAAATTCTTTTTTACTGAAAAGCGCCCACAGTAAAGTAATTGCGGTAGAGGTACCCAGAGCCGTCAAGAAACTCCACAGATTCTGCCCGCTGAGGAACATAGGAATTCCGGAAACTATCCCCACTGCACAAGCAATGAAGGCCCCCATGCCGCCAATACGCCGGAGATAAAGCCCGCCGATTATTGGTACTACCGCTGCACAAGCCAGCAAATCCGCCAGTAACAGCAGGAACAGAATTGAAGGGGCGCGGTAGGCTACCAGCATTCCGAGAACGCCAAAAAGCACTACTCCTATTCGCCCGGCCAACACGGCTTGCTGGGGAGAAATCTGGGGTTTTAGTACGCGCACCACATCGAAAGAGAAGATGGAAGAGAATCCCGCGAGCGCATCTCCGCCGGTAGACGAGGCCGCCAGCACTACTACGATGCTGAAGAGAGCCGTGATCCAAGTAGGAGTATTTTCAAAAATTACCATCCCGGAAACGATAGAGGTGTGTGGCACCTGTGTACCGAGGCCGATAGCGGCAAAACCGAGAAAAGCTGCCACTATGGTGAGGGGGAATACCATTACTGCGGCCGCTCCCAGTGAACGGTTAATGGTCTTTTGATTTTTAGCCGTGTAGATACGCTGCCAGAGGGATTGATTGAGTAGTTCTGCTGCCGTGACGGCCATAATTATCATTACGGCAAATTGCATCGAAGGATCCCAAGCAATATCTAAGAATTCGGGGCGCGCAGCGCGCACGCCTTCGTAAATAGAGGAAGTACCCCCGAGATCAAAGAGCATATAGGCTGCCGGTAAGAAAATAAGCGGAGTGATGAGCAGCGATTGTAAGCCGTTCGTAGCTATAGCTGCTTTTACGCCGCCAATTCCCGCAAAATATAGAGTGGGGAGGCCAATGGCCAGCACGGATATCGGCATGGGAATTCCGCCTACATACTTAAATATGAGCGCTGCGCCGATTAGGTTCGATACCAGCAGTATGAACATATAAATGACCGTCACGAAAGTAGTCAGTAATTGCATCGGCGTACCGTAACGCACCTTCGCATATTCCGCGATGGTGTGCCCCTGCGGAATGCGGGAGCGGATTTTCCGCGAAATTGGAATGAAAGTTAAATACGCTACGGTAAGAGCCAAAGCGTAACCAATCATCGCCGAAAGTCCAGAAGTATAAGCTGATTCCGCCGGGGAGAAGATTAATCCCGTGCCGACGGCGTAAGAAATCCAAGTGGCCGTCATGAGCGACATCGTCACATTGCGCCCACCCGTAAAATAGTGTTCACTATTTTTCATTTGGCGTTTGCCGATATAGGTACCTATAAGGGCTACGCCTCCTCCTACACCTATACCTAATAATAAAATTATCCAACCAAGGGTAGTCATAAGTACCTTTCCAACTTTTATTTAAGTGTGTAGACCTTTTCGAGCGTAATAGCTCCTATAGGATATTTTTGCGTATTCCAGAGAGTGGACGGTTTCAGTTCAATATATAGAAACGTGGTTTAGCTCTCGAAGCTAAAACTTTTGGAGCGGAACTTCCAGAATTGAAACTTCTGGAGCTAAATACAAAGGGAAACTTTCTAA
The DNA here is from genome assembly GCF_947253055.1 of uncultured Arcanobacterium sp. Lineage (GTDB taxonomy): Bacteria > Actinomycetota > Actinomycetes > Actinomycetales > Actinomycetaceae > Arcanobacterium_A. The sequence goes on from NZ_CAMXYE010000006.1 coordinate 24,389, forward strand.
AGATAAACGGGTGGGCAGCGGGGATATTTTCTCCACTGCCCACCCGTAATATCAGGGATTTAAATTAAGTCCGGGCAGATTAGCTAAGCCATGCAATAAGCTAAGCTGCTCAGCTAAAGAGTATTTGCTGAATGGGGCCCATTACGAAGTAGAGCACAAACATTACTGCCACAACCCACATGAGTGGATGTACTTTCCGGGCCTGCCCAGCCGCTACTTTCATGATGACGTAGCTGATGAAGCCCGCACCAATACCCACCGTAATCGAGTATCCGAAAGGCATAAACACGATTGTGAAGAATGCCGGTACCGCAGCGGAGAAATCATCCCAAGTAATATCGCCTACGGAACGCACCATGAGCACACCTACCGCTACCAAAGCCGTAGCTGCAGCTTCACTCGGTACTAGCGATACGAGCGGAGCTAGGAACGTGGAGAGTAAGAAAAGAATTCCGGTGACTACCGAAGCTAAGCCAGTACGCGCACCGTCAGCCACACCCGAAGTCGATTCTACGAATGAAGTATTGGAGGAGACGCCACCCATACCTCCCGCGATTGCAGCGATGGAATCGATGAGCAGAATTGCCTGCGTATGCGGAGGATTGCCGTCTGCGTCGAGCAAATCACCTTCAGAAGCCACTGCCACCATGGTGCCCATGGTGTCGAAGAAGTCGGCCAGCATTACGGAGAAAGCCAGCACTACCACGGCAATTACACCGAGCTTCTGGAAGGGGCCGATCAGTGAGAACTGACCAAGCGTGGAAAACTGGGGAAGCTGTACCAGCGAATCGGAGATGGTCGGCACCGAACCAGCCCAGCCACCTAAATTTTCTTCACCTTTCGGACCAATTCCCCCCACGGCTTCCGCAATGAAAGCAATTATTGTGGAAGAGAGAATACCTAGAAGAATCGCGCCTGGAATCTTGCGCAGCATGAGTATCAAAGTGATGAAGGCGCCGAGGATAAATACCACTAGTGGCCAAGTATCAATTGAACCGGCGTTGCCAAAATTCATTAAGGTCGGGCCTTCTTTATTACCTTTGACGATGCCAGCATTAGCGAAACCTACCAACGCTACGAAAAGGCCAATGCCTACGGAAATAGCGGTGCGCAGGAATTTAGGAATCGCCCGGAAAATTGCTTCCCGCAGACCGGTGAGCACTAGGAGCACAATTACGATACCTTCTAGCACGATTACACCCATGCCGTCTGCCCAGGTCATACCAGGAAGTTGCACAATTGTGTAAGCTACTACGGAGTTCAAGCCCAAGCCAGCAGCTAAAGCGAGCGGGAAATTCGCCGCCGCACCCATCAGAATGGTCATTACACCAGCTACTAGGGCAGTAGCAGCAGCGATGGCCGGGATATTAGCTTCCGAGCCGCCTCCGAGAAAACCGCCGGTAGAATCCGGGCCAGAAAGAATAATCGGATTTAAGACGAGAATATATACCATCGAGAGGAAGGTGACGAAACCGCCGCGTAGCTCCCGCCCGATTGTAGAATTACGCTCTTTAATGTGGAAAAACGAAACTAACCAGTTATCTTTTGCTTTTGTATTCTGCTTAGAAGCAGCTTCCTTAGTTGTATTCACCCTTGCAATAGTAGGCGAGAAAAGCGCTCTTTCTCGTCTATTTACTCTTTTTAAGATAAATTTTCTCAAACTATGAGATAAACGCAGGGAAAAGTGGCAGTGCTTACAGCCGAAAACGGCTTCTAGCTACACAGCAAGGCCTATCGCTTTAGGGCCTATCGCTTTAGGGCACATCCGCCTGGACGGCTTTTCCGGAACCAAAAACATCAATCGCTCCGTCTTGCAGCCCCAGAAATACTGCTTGCCCTTTTTGCAATACCCGGCGTTCCGCCGCCGTACAAAGCGTAATCTCTCCCGCCAAACAAAAAATAATTCTTGGCCCGGTATTGCGGAGACGCTGTACACCTTGATTTTCTTCCACCGTAATCACCGATAGTTCAAAATCGCGCACCGGCGCGTAGTAGGTAGTCTGCACGGGAGATATTTGCTCAGGAGCAATTCTAATTGGCGGCGCAGCCAGCATATCCACCACTTGTAAAAGTTCATATACATCTACGTGCTTCTCCGTGAGACCCGCCCGCAAGACATTATCGGAATTTGCCATTATCTCCACGCCCATTCCCCGTAAATAAGCGTGCACCATGCCGATAGGAATATAGAGCGCTTCCCCTGGTTGCAAAGTAACCGGATTGAGCAACAAAGACACCACTACCCCCGGATCTTCCGGATAATATTTTGCCAATAACTGCACAATTGCATCTGCGCGCCGGGAGGGCGATTCGGCGGGATTTCGCGCTGCACAGGCTGCCACTACTTCCGCTATTTGCTCTGGAGACGGGCGGCTTTCCCCATCCAATAAATACTTAAATACTGCGCCCACTCCAGTTCCTGCAGGTAGTTCTACCAGCAGTTTTAGCATTTTTTGCGTAATTTCCGTATCTAAGCCCTCCAACACTTCCCGAATACGCCGCGGAGAGCGAAAACCAGCCAGAGCTTCAAAACGCTCTAGAGCATAAACTAATTCCGGTTTATGATTCTTATCCTGATAATTACGCCGCGGGGAGTTAAGCGAGATTCCCTGCGCATTTTCCCGCCGATACCCCAGCTCAGCCTGCACAGCTGAAGGGTGCACTTGCAGAGAAAGCGGGCGCTCCGGAGCAATGAGTTTTAATAAATACGGCAATTCCTGCCCAAATTGCCGCTGCACCTCTGGCCCGAGCAACCACTCGGAACCAGTCGAAAGATAATCACGCAGACTTTGCCGGCCTGAATCACCTGAATCGCCTAAATCATCCGGCTCTGGATTTATCGACGCTAAAGCTAGGGCCTGCGGGTCTTCCGTAATGTAGCTCGAAGCGGCCGGATGAGTACCTAGCCATAATTCCGCTAAAGGGTGGTCGGCTGGCGGATAGCCAAAAAACTCCGGAATCGCTTGAAAAGAACCCCACGCATAATCGCGCACTCTACCTTGCAGCTGTTTCATTTACTGCTCACTTCTTATTCGCGATAACGCAGTATTTCTAAATCTGCCTCGTTCAGTACTGGCTCTGACTGCTGCCAAAGCGTGGTGCGCTTCTTAATATCCGTCTCTGAATGGGAACCACAGCCATGATCAAGGGAAACTACTCGACCGTCAAAAGCCGACCATTCATTGGCGCAAACGCCGAATACTCCCCGCGCCGAGCCGGCCATTTTCATTAAATATCCACAGGTAGAGCAGGATTTTCCCGCATCTCGCACTGCTTTCGTATTAGCACCCGCATCAGAATTGTACCAACGCTTAAAAGCTGCAGCGCGACCCGTTACCGAAAGTACGCGCTCCCGCCCTAGGCCTAACTCCCATTGTGCGGCTGCATCCATATCTACACCCGTTTCACCGTAGCCTTCCTGCAGCTCAACTAGGTCAGATTCGACAGGCTCTAAATTAGAATCATCTGGATTATAGGGAAGGCGATCTTCGGGATCTACATCTTCCGGGCGCAGCCGATCGGCCCACGGAGTCCAATCTGGAGCTAAAAGAGCCTCTTCCCCGGGCAGCAAAGCCACTTCATTTACCGTCACTTCTTTTTTATGAGCAGCCCGCACTAAAGTGACTGTCCAAAACCACCCAGAGTAACCAGGTAAAAGGCAAATAAAAGCATGCGAAACTACCCGCACATCTTCTTGTAGTACTCCCGCATGCGCTCCGATATTTTCCTCGGCAGTCACACTCAGGAGAGCTTCCCGCGCCAAATCAACTGCTTCTGCAAGCAGTTTTTCTTTCGCTAGTTTCGCCTTAGGTGCAATTCTTCGTTCAGACATCAAAATCCTCTGCGAGTGCCCGCAGCCCAGCAGCTATGCGCGCGCCCCCTTCCGGGTAACGACCGCGCCGTAACTGATCAGTAGATCTATCCAATATCTTAATTAAATCTTCGATTAGCGGCAGAATTTCCTCTGGACTGCGCCGATTCTTCTCCGCCAGCGATTCTTCTTTTTTAATTACTGATACCTGCAGAGCTGCCTGCCCGCGCCGGGTATCTCCCAAGCCGTACTCCACAAGCGTACCGGGGCGCAAACGCGCTCCTAGCGGTACCGCACTTTTCGGCAAATAAACTTCTTGGCCGTCTTCGCCAGTAATAAAACCAAAGCCCTTCTTTTCGTCAAAGAACTTCACTTTTCCGGTGGGCACTTTTCTCTCCATTTCTTAAAGTATTTCCTGCGGGGCGCGCAATCTAAGAACTACTTTACCTTCCGCCCGCCAGCGCAGCTTCTATAATCATATATCGAAAGCGAAGGCCGGGGAAACTGACGTATTTATCTTCTCTATTCTACCCGCTGCTAGTTATTTCTACTTCCGCGCTTCCCGCTTCCGTTTATCCTTCCTACTCTGCCCCACCAGCAATAAAGGTGAGTTAAAATGAAGAATAAAATACAATCCATTAAAAACAGCGTTTACACATAATTGTGCAGGTACCAATATGAATATTCGGCAAAAATTTTCCCTCTTTCTCCTTGCGTTCACTTTAGGTGGGGTGCCGCTGTCGGTAGCAAGTGCCGATAGTTTAGGTGCTGATTTAGGCGCAGGTAATTTGCGCACCACTACTTTAAGAACCCTCAATCCGAACGGAAAACTGCATAGCGAAGAACCGCTCGAATTGAAAAGTAATTTTACCGATGCGGCGGGAGTAGTTTCCGATAAAGAAGCCGTGACGGCGGCACTGCAAAAAATTCCCGGAAAAGATTTGTGGATAGTGCTAGTAAAAAATTATGAGAGTACCGATGGAAAACGATGGGAAGGAGAGCAATGGGCGAAAGAAACTTTCCAGCGTTCCCGCTTAGATTCACACGACGGCTTAATAGTTATTTCGGTGGGCACTTCGGAACTTTCCTACTGGAGCGGAGGAAGTGAAAATGGCGTCACCACGAAAATAATAGATCGCGCCACTAACGCCGATGTCCTCGATCTTTTCAGCGCTGGAAAATGGCAAGAAGGCGTGCTGCTTATTGCGGAAAATGTGCACAAGCTTTACAACAACGGCCCCACGGGTTCTTCCAGCTTCAGTATGCCGATATTTTTACTCGCAGGAGGAGCTGCCGGCATTGGTATCTTCCTCTATCTGCGCCGCAAGAAAAATTCGGGAGCGGGGGCGGAAACGGCCAGAGATAGGAAATCTACTGCCAAGCCAGAAACTTTAGCGGAACTTTCCGGGCGCGCCAGTGCCGAGCTACTACGCGCAGATGACGCCGTGCGCGATGCCCAAGCAGAGCTAGAATTTGCGCGCGCCGAATTTGGCATACAAGATACGCAAGAATATGCAGCTGCACTAGCCAGCGCACAAAAGAAATTAGAGAAAGCTTTTGCGCTACGCACAGCGCTCGGAGATGCTTATCCGGAGAGCCCCCAGCAGCAATGGCAGATGAATAGCAAAATTTTAGCTTTGGTAGATAGTGCGCTTACGGAACTACAGGAGCAAGAAACCGC
>NZ_CAMXYE010000007.1 GCF_947253055.1 uncultured Arcanobacterium sp.
GATTAGAATAACGGTCTCGTGGGCTCGGAGATGTGTATAAGAGACAGGCTTAATCATCAGCTGCAAAACGAAGGCAAAGAGGAAGACGCAGAGCGGAAAGCCGAGCTGCTGCCAGAAATTGAGAAGCAGCTGCGCCTGCAGTTACTCCTCGATGAATACGCCATCGGTTTCGATATCACGGTAGAGCAGAATGAGCTGCTGAACTTCTTAGTGCAGCAAGCCCAAATGTATGGAATGGATCCGAACCAGTTCATCCAAGCTGCTGCTCAGTCGAATCAGATTAACGCTTTTGCCGGAGAAATGGCACGCAATAAGGCCATCATCTCTGCCCTGCGTTTGGCGCAGGTGGTAGATGAATCCGGTGCGGCCGTGGATCTGGATGAAGTATTCGGCGAAGCTCCGGAAGCTGAGAAATTGCCGGAATTCAATAAGAAACCGAGCCGGAAGATTACTCCGGCCAAGGATACGGCGAAGAAGCCAGCCGCTGAGAAGGCTGACGCCAAGAAGGCTGACGCCAAGAAGGCTGCTGCCAAGAAGCCGGCGGCGAAGAAAGCTCCGGCAAAAGAAAAGGCCAGTGCTGATAAAGCCAAGGCGCCGAAGAAAGCAGCTAAGCAGCCGGCCCAGCAAGCAGCTGTGGAGGCTCCGGCCAAGTCCGCTTTGAAAGCCGACTGGATTGCTTATCGAGTAGCCAAGGGTGATCTTGGCGAAGCGGAAGCGAAGAAACTCACCAAAGAGCAGCTAATCAATTTCGGCGCATAATTAAAAGCCGCGGGATTGCTGCGCGGGCGGCGCTCAGCGCCGCCCGCGCAGTTCTCTTTATAGAGCCGCCCTGCGCCCTCAGCGAAAGCGCGGGTGGTAAATTCCCAAAGCGGCGGGAAGCGATTAGTCTTATATACAGATAGGCGGCGGTAATACCCGCCGGAAATATAAGGAGGAGATATGCAGGCGGGAGTAATATCCGGCGAAGAGCAGAAGCCCGGATTTGGCTTAGGGGATTCCATCTACAACCGGCTTCTAAAGGAACGCATTATCTGGTTGGGAGATCAGGTGCGCGATGATAACGCAAATATTATCTGTGCGCAGCTGCTGCTATTAGCCGCTGAAGATCCTGATAAAGATATCTATCTCTACATTAATTCTCCGGGCGGATCGGTGACTGCCGGTATGGCTATCTTTGACACCATGGAATACATAAAACCCGATGTGGCCACGGTAGGCATGGGATTAGCCGCTTCGATGGGGCAATTCCTCCTCTCTGCGGGCACCAAAGGTAAGCGCTATATTACGCCGCACACCCGCGTCTTAATGCATCAGCCGCTCGGCGGGGCAGGTGGCACTGCCACTGATATTCGGATTAACGCCGATTTAATTCTGCAGATGAAGCAAGAGCTCTCGGAATTAAATGCCGCTCATACGGGCAAGACGGTGGAGCAAATCATTGCGGATTCGGATCGTGATCACTGGTTCACCGCCCAAGAAGCCGTGGAGTATGGATTCGCCGACCACATTATTGAAAAATCTTCTTCCGTGATCGGGGGCGGGGGAGTAAACCGCACTTCGGACACAGCTGAATAAGACGAGGAGAAAATTTAGGATGGCACAGCATTTTTCCAATCAGAATCGCTCGCTCCCGGGAGGAGGCGCAGCTAATCTGCCTACTAATCGCTACATTCTCCCCAACTTCGAGGAGCGTACCCCCTACGGCTACAAGCGCCAAGATCCTTACGCTAAACTCTTCGAAGATCGGATAGTTTTTCTCGGCGTGCAAGTAGATGACGCTTCCGCTGACGACGTAATGGCGCAGCTACTGGTACTAGAATCTCTAGATCCGGAATCTCCTATTACGATGTACATCAACTCTCCGGGTGGTTCTTTCACTGCTCTTACGGCTATCTACGACACCATGCAGTACGTGAAGCCGCCTATCCAGACCGTCTGCCTTGGGCAGGCCGCCTCGGCTGCAGCGGTACTTCTTGCCGCCGGTGCCCCCGGCCGCCGTCTCGCCCTTCCAAATGCGCGAATTCTTATTCACGAGCCGGCTATGGAAGGTGTGCAAGGCCAAGCCTCCGATATTGCTATCGTGGCAGATGAAATCGACCGCATGAATCAGTGGCTTATCGATACGCTGGCTTATCACTCCAATACGTCGGCGGAGCAGATTAAGCAGGATATCAAGCGCGATAAGATTCTCACTGCCGAAGCTGCGAAAGAATACGGCTTGGTAGATCAGGTGCTCGGTTCCCGCAAAGCTGAGATTGCCTCTTAGGGGCGGCTCTAGAGGTGGCGCGCTAAATTTTAGCTGCGCGACTTTTAGAATAATTAACCGCGTGCTTCGCTAGTGAAAAAGTAAATAAGTATAGACTAGGAGCAGATTTCCCGGGCGGCTTCCGCTCTGCCGGCCAGCCCGCGGGAGAGAAAGTACCTAGGATGAGAAAGGGAGATAATGGTGCCGACCGCTGACGCTGCCGATATTTTGAAGTGCTCTTTTTGCCAGAAGAGCCAGCGGCAGGTGCGGAAACTCATCACTGGCTCGGGAGTCTATATCTGTAACGAGTGCATAGAGCTCTGCAATGAAATAATTGCCGAAGAGCTCGGCAATGACAGCGCCGAAGCAGAAGCAGAACGCGAGCTCCCCACTCCGCAGGAAATCTGCGATTTCTTAGATGAATACGTGGTCGGGCAAGAGGCGGCGAAGCGTACCTTAGCTGTGGCGGTATATAACCACTACAAGCGGATTCGCGCCCAGAAAACAAACCCCAATTCCGAGCGAATCACTTTTAGCTCCAGTGCCTCGCCCGCGGAAGAAGAAAACGAAACGGTGGAAATCGGAAAATCGAATATTCTACTGCTCGGCCCCACCGGCACTGGGAAAACCTACCTGGCGCAGTCCTTAGCAAGAATTTTAGATGTACCTTTCGCTATTGCCGATGCTACCTCCCTTACCGAAGCGGGTTACGTGGGCGAAGATGTAGAAAACATCTTACTCAAGCTGATTCAAGCTGCTGATGACGATGTGGAGCGAGCCGAAAAAGGCATTATTTATATCGACGAGATAGATAAAATTTCGCGGAAATCAGAGAACCCCTCTATTACGCGCGACGTCTCCGGAGAAGGAGTGCAGCAAGCCCTCTTGAAGATTATCGAAGGTACGGTGGCTTCGGTGCCGCCTACCGGTGGGCGCAAACATCCGCAGCAAGATTTTATTCAAATAGATACCTCGAATGTGCTCTTTATTTTAGCGGGTGCTTTCGCCGGGATGGAAGAAATAATTTCACATCGCGCTGGGCGGCGGGGAATCGGGTTCGGATCGCAGCTCCATGAGGCCGATAAGATGGACGACGTCTTGGCCGAAGTGACCCCAGATGATCTGCATAAATTTGGGCTTATTCCCGAATTAGTAGGGCGCGTGCCGATTATCGCTACCGTAAATAAGCTCCAAGAAGCAGATCTCGTAGAAATTCTGGTGCGCCCGCGCAATGCTCTCATTAAACAATATCAACGGATGTTTGAACTAGACGGCGTGCAGCTGGAGTTTACCGCCGGCGCTTTAGAAAAAATAGCGCAAGAAGCCATTGCGCGAGGTACCGGCGCGCGCGGATTGCGCTCTATTCTCGAGAAACTACTCGGGAAGCTGATGTTTGAAATTCCTTCGCGCCACGACATCACCAAAGTGGTAATCACCAGCAAGGTAGCCGCGGGAGAAGCGGAGCCCACTTTAGTGCTCACTTCTGCGAAGAAAGCCACCGGCGCCTCTACCAAGAAAGCAGTCGGCCAGCAGGCGGCAAAAAATTAAGCGGCCGTAATCAATTCGATAGCGCGCAACTTTAGAATCAGCGCAAAGGCTCCTAAGCACTAAAGCCCTAAAGCGCTCAATTAAATATGCGATAGCTTATCGGCGTAAATCTTTTCAATCAAAGGCGCAAAATCTTTCAGCACTTCCGCTCTCCGCACCTTTAAAGAAGGCGAGAGGTAGCCGTTATCTACCGTGAAATCGAGCGGTAATATCTCGAATTTACGGATAGATTCTGCGCGCGATACATTCTTATTTGTATATTTAACGGCGCGATCAATCGCGGCAATAATCTGCGGATCCTTTACCGCACTGGCGAGCGACATCGGCTCAATCCCATGGTTATTTAGCCACTGGGGGAGCGCATCAGCATCGAGAGTGACGAGCGCGGAAATAAATGGCTTTTTATCTCCCACCACTACTACCTGCGAAATAAGTGAATGCCCGCGTAGGGAATCCTCGAGCGGAGCCGGAGCTACATTCTTTCCACCCGCCGTCACAATTAATTCTTTTTTCCGCCCGGTGATCCACAAGAAATCATCGGCGTCGATGCGCCCCATATCGCCGGTGCGCAGCCAGCCATCTTCCGTAAAAGCAGCAGCAGTTTCTTTCGTATCTCCAAAATAGCCCCGGAATACGTGATCGCCCTTCACCAGTATTTCTCCGTCTTCTGCGGTTTTTACATAACAGCCAGGGTAGGCGGTACCCACCGAACCGATGCGAATTTTATTGGGTCGATTCACAGTGGTGGGAGCAGAAGTCTCCGTCATGCCATAGCCTTCAAATACGGTGATTCCCGCCCCGCGGAAGAAATGCCCCAAGCGCTCACCGAGCGGAGCTCCACCAGAAATTGCGTACTTCAGCCGGCCGCCCGTAATATCGCGAATCTTCGAATATACGAGCTTATCTCCGAGCCGGCGCTGTGCCTTCAACTTCGCAGAAGGGCCCTCTTCCGTATCCAAAGCCCGCGAATACTCTATAGCTACCTTGGTGAATTTCCGGAAAGCCCGCAGTTTCAATCCGGAACCAGCAGTGGCTTCCGCGGCGTTATACATCTTTTCAAATACGCGCGGCACTGCCAGAATAAAGGACGGCCGGAAAGACTGCATATCAGATACGAGATTATGGGTATTGGGAGAGTACCCCACCACCGTGCCGGCATAGAACATAGCCACATTAATGAAGCGGGCAAATACATGCGCCATAGGTAAGAAGATAAGAGTGCGCGAAGTTTTCCCCATCGCCAGCACCTTCATCAGGTCTTCATTTAAGACGCCGTTCATCGCCACGTGCAGCACATTCCGGTGCGTGAGCTCCACACCTTTCGGTTTTCCAGTAGTGCCGGAGGTATAGATAATAGTCCAAATATCATCGGCCTTTTGGTTGCTTATCAGCGTATCAATCTGCGCCTCATCCTCACCAAAGCCAAGCTCCGCTAGCTGCGCTTGCGCACCGTCACTCATCACCCAAATTTTCTTGAAATGGCGGTGCTTCTTCAAAAGCGGCTGCAGCACATTCCGCAAAGTGTGGTTATCTACAAAGGCTGCCACTATCTTCGCATCTGTGACTATCCAGTCGGCTTGCTCCGTAGAAGAAGTTTCGTAAATAGGGATGCCGCGCGCGCCGGCAAACTGGAGCGCGTAGTCGAAGAGTACCCACTCATAGGAGGTGCTCCCCATAATCGCCACATTATCTCCCGGTTTAATCCCCCAAGCAATCAGCCCCAGAGCCACCTGCTTGATTTCCCGGATAAACTGCTTGTAGGTCATAGGCAACCATTGGTTCGAGAAGCTAGATTTCCGCTCTAGAACCACTTTTTTTGGGGTGGCCTCACCTGCTCGGCGCAGCATCTCCGGCACCGAAAGCATATCGTCTATCTGAATTTTTCCGGGGGTAAAAGATATTCCATCTTCTTCTAAGAATTCGCTCATAAATTTCGTTTATTTCTGCTCGATAAGTAGGGTTATTTCTGCTCAATAAGCAGAGTGAAATCAGTTACGGAGTAATCTTCTGCAGTTGCCGCTGCTTGCAGCACGCATTCGCCTTCTATATGGGCGGCAGCCCGCAAATCATCTTGTGCAGCGGCCACTTTTTCTTCTGCCGCGGTTGGCATTAGCAAAGTGACTTCTGCATAGGTGGTGCGCTGGCTGACTTTCTGCTCCGTCTTTACCTTCCGCAAGGCATGCAAAGCTTCTGCCGTAGCTTCCAGCACGCTGCCATCGGCATCGCCAATAGCGGAAGACAGCATCTGCGCATCTGGCCATTCGGCTCGATGTACGCTGCCACTGCGGTACCACGACCATATTTCTTCCGCTGCATAGGGAAGATACGGGGCAAAGAGCCGCACAAATATATCGACAGCGATATTCAGGGTAGTACGGGCAGAAATAATTTCCGCCGTTTTCCCTGCTTCCGAATAGGCGCCGTCTCGGTCTTGGGCGCGCGCCTTCACCAGCTCCAGATAGTCATCGCAGAAACTCCAGAAGCAGCTCTCGGCTTCTTCTAAAGCGTAGGTATGCTGATAATCCTCTAGCGCGGTAGTAGCTTCTTTCACCACTTCCGCCAACTTAGCTAGCAAAGCGCGATCGAGTGGCTCGGTGACGGCCGCCAAATCGAGGCTTACGGGTGCACCTTCGCTCATCTGGAATGCAAACTTAGCCGCATTCAAGAGTTTCATCGCTAAGCGCCGTCCAATCTTCATCTGCTTTTCATCGAAGGCAGTATCCGTGCCTAGACGCGCGGAGGAGGCCCAATAGCGCACTGCATCTGAGCCGTGCTTTTCTAGCAGCCCCATCGGCGTGACTACATTGCCTTTCGACTTCGACATCTTTTTCCGATCTGGATCGAGAATCCAGCCCGAAATAGCGGCATTCTTCCACGGAATATCGTGGAATTCGAGGTGGGAGCGCACCATCGTGGAAAACAGCCAGGTGCGGATAATATCTTGCCCCTGTGGACGCACATCCATCGGATAAACCTTGGCAAATAAATCGGCGTCATTAATCCATCCACCCGCAATTTGCGGAGTGAGAGAAGAAATCGCCCACGTATCCATAATATCGACTTCCGGAGCGAAACCGCCGGCTTGGCCGCGCTGCTCAGGAGTATATCCAGGCGGGCAGTCCGAGCTCGGATCCACGGGAAGTTGATCTTCGTGCGGAGTGATAACCGCGGAATAGTCAATCTGCCCATTCTCATCTATGCGATACCAAAGCGGCAGTGGTACGCCGAAGAAGCGTTGGCGAGAAATCAACCAGTCGGTGCTGAGTCCCTCCACCCAATTGTTGTAGCGTACGCGCATGAAATCTGGATGGAAATCCAGCTCTTTACCGCAGTCGAGCAGGTTCTCGCGGAGAGTTTGCCCATTTTCTTCGCGGTACTCAGTGCCGCCGTTGCGAATATACCATTGGCGCGAGGGCACGATTTCGAGCGGCTTATCTCCTTTTTCAAAGAAAGCAGCTTTTCGATCAGTGGGGCGGACTTCGCCAATCATCTCGCCGCTTTCCTGGAGCTTCTCCACCAGAATCTTCCGCGCGGTGAAAGCGCTCTTGCCTGCCATTTCTTCGTAAACGGCGATTCCGTGCGGATCCGTAATCCATTTCGGGGTAGTGCGGTACAGCCGGCCGTCTTTTTCCAAAATAGAACGCATCGGCAAGGAGAGATCGCGCCACCACTCGATATCGGTGATATCGCCGAAAGTACAGCACATAGCAATTCCGGCGCCTTTATCTTTCTCCGCTTTGTGATGCGGCAGTACCGGAATCTCTACTCCGAAAATCGGCGAAGTGACGGTGGTGCCAAAAAGATGCTGGAAGCGTTCATCGCTCGGGTGGGCAATCAAAGCCACACAGGCCGGGAGTAATTCGGGGCGCGTAGTCTCGATTACTACATCTTCGCCATTTGGGCGGTGAAAAGCGAGGGCGTGGTAAGCGCCGGGATAGGAGCGATGCTCCACTTCTGCCTGCGCCACCGCGGTCTGGAAAGTAATATCCCACAGTCCCGGTGCTTGGGCTTGGTAGGCTTCGCCGCGCTCTAAATTGCGCAGGAAAGCACTCTGCGCGACTATCTGCGCCCGCTTCCCTATCGTTTGGTAATTCTGCTGCCAATCTACCGAAAGTCCGAGATATCGCCAGAGATTCTCAAACTGTTTTTCATCTTCGGCAGAAAGTTTCCAACAAAGTTCAATAAAGTTACGCCGAGAAATCGGTTTCTGATCGGCATAGCGAATAGATTTCCCCTCTCCGCCTTCGTACGGCGGCTGGAAATTTTCTTCATATGGAAGAGAAGGATCGCAGCGCACTCCGTAATAATTTTGTACGCGCCGCTCGGTAGGCAGGCCGTTATCGTCCCACCCCATCGGATAGAATACGTTTTTTCCGCGCATTCTCTGGAAGCGCGCAATGATATCGGTATGGGTATAGCTAAATACATGCCCTACGTGCAGCGAACCAGAGACGGTCGGGGGAGGAGTGTCAATAGAATAGACTTCCTCCCGAGTAGTTTGCCGGTCAAAGCGATAAGTGCCGGCCTCTTCCCACTCTTTACTCCAACGTTTTTCTAAGCCCTCCAGGGCAGCTTTTTCCGGAACCTCGGTGTGATCGAGCAATGCGGATTTCTTCTCATACATAGAACTATTCTTACACGAAAGCCCAGGATTTTGCTCCTACATTAATTATGCAGGTGGTCATATTATTTGTCCGTACATTCTTTTTAAAGAAATTACTTATTTCCAATTGAATGTGAGTTGAGTAATATGTAGACTGTTTATATCGAGAATAGAGTATCAGGTAAATTTCAAGTAATTTAGGTACACAAAACCGTTTAAATACTCGAAACTCCGGGTACTATTATTCTTAAGCTCAACGAGGAGGCGACCTAAATGGATAATGCAACATTAAGTCGAGTCAATCTGAATGGCGTATTTAAAGCGCTAGAAAAATTGGTTGAACTTGACGACAAAGCTGCAGCTCTCATCGCAAATGCCGATGAGATCATTCAGTTCACCAGTCCGAAGGTAACGATTCGGCTGGCTATTAAACACGGGACCATTACACACCACCGCGGTGCAGGTCCAAACACCATGAACTTAGCGTTCCCCACCCCCAAGATGGTGAACAAGATGTTCGACGGCACCGGTATGCCGATTCCGGTTAAAGGAATTACCAAGATTAAGTTCTTGACCGGAACCTTTACCGAACTGACCAATATTCTTACAGATTATTTGCGCCCCACTCCGGAAGCTCTCAAGGATGAGAATTTCCGGCGCATCAATACGATTTTGACGCTCTGTGTAGTGGCCAATTCTGCTAGCGAAATAGCTAATAGTGATGAGAAGGGTCAGCAGAGTGCACAAGGAATGCGGGACGGCGATCTGCAGCTGGCAGTAATAGACGGCCCAGCCTATATTCTCCGCATTAAGGATCACAAGCTCACCACCATTGAAGGAGTTACGAATACCCCGAGCTCTCGCATGATTTTCTCCAGCTTGGATGTGGTTGGTGGAGTACTGCGGGGAGAGATTGCTGCTTTCTCTGCCATCGGTTCGCAGGATATCCGCATTAGCGGTTACGTCCCGAATCTGGATAACTTTAATCGGCTTCTCGGTCTGGTATCTCAGTACCTCAGTTAGGAAAAGATGATGGAAACATACAAATACCCCAAGAGTCAAGAACTATTTCAGAAGAGTGCCAAGGTAGTACCGAGCGGTATTTACGGCCACCTCGGACCAGGCGAAGGCTGCTTCATGCCTATCGACGCTTATCCGCTTTATGCTGAGAAAGCTAAGGGATCCTATTTCTGGGATATTGACGGCAATAAGTTCATTGACTACATGTGCGCTTATGGTCCGAATGTCCTCGGCTACAACGATCCCGATGTGGATAACGCCTTCAAAGAGCAGTTGAAGAAGGGTAACTGCATTTCTCTCGCTTCGGCGCGTCTGCCTGAACTGGCAGAATTGCTGGTAGATACGATTGATTCAGCTGATTGGGCCTTCTTCGCGAAGAACGGTGGCGACGTAACTGCCATGGCCGCTCTGACGGCTAAGGCAGCGACCGGCCGGAGCAAGATGCTGATGTTGCACGGTGGCTACCACGGTGTAGCTCCTTGGATGCAGCAGATTGATTACTCTGGTATCGCCAAGGAAGACGTAGCCAACAATCTCTATGCAGATTTCGGCAATTTCTCCCAGATTAAGCGGATTGTCTACGAAAACAAGGGTCAGATTGCTGGCTTGATTTCGACTCCGTACCACCATCCTGCTTTGGCAGATAATATGCTGCCGCCGGAAGGCTACTGGCAGAAGGTACGCGATCTGTGTACGCAGGAAGGCATTGTACTAATCGTCGACGACGTACGCTGCGGATTCCGTTTGGATGTACACGGCTCTGATCATCGCTATGGATTCAATGCTGATTTGCTCACCTACTGTAAGGCACTGGCCAATGGTTACAATATCTCCGCTCTCGTAGGGCGCGAATCCCTGCAGGATGCCGCAGCTTCGGTATTCTACACTGGTTCCTACTGGCTCTCCGCGGCTCCGATGGCTGCCGCGATTGCTTGTATCACCAAGATGCGGGAGATGGATCTAGCGAAGGTCTGCTTGGAGAAAGGCAAGAAGATCACGGATGGCCTCGTAGAGGTAGCTGCCAATAACGGCTTCCACCTCAAGGTGTCCGGTGAGACTTCGATGTGGTTCATGCGCACCACCGGCTATGAGGATATTGAAGATCCGAATAATATGCTGCATCAAGCATTTATCGGCGAGTGCGTACGGCGCGGAGTATTCTTGGCCAACCACCACAACCTCTTCATCAATGCCTCTTTGACTGATAAAGACATTGAGCAGACCTTAGAAGTAGCTGATGAAGCTTATCGCGTAATTCGCAAGGACGTTAAGAATATTCTCGGAAAGGGATTTTAAATGAGTATCGATCCGAATACCTGGCGGCGTCTCGAAGATAAGGCTCACGAACTTCGAGGACTCACCCTAGATACCGTCTATTGGGCTGGCGGCGGGCACGTGGGTGGCTCGCTTTCTGCAATCGATGTGCTGACCGTACTTTACTACGATGTAATGAACTTCAGCGCGGATAAGCTCGACGATCCTGATCGTGATCGTTTCGTGCTTTCCAAAGGGCATATTGGTGTAGGTTATGCACCACTGCTAGCCGATTTGGGCTGCTTCCCCAAGGATTGGTTGAAGCGTTTCAATAAGACTGGTTCCCCCTTGGGTATTCACCCAGACGGTTCGAAAGTACCGGGCGTAGAAATCGCGACCGGCTCTCTCGGGCACGGCCTTTCGATTGCTGCTGGCATGGCAAACGCTTCGCGGCTTTCCGGGCGTAACTTCGACGTCTACTGCATGATGGGCGACGGCGAATGCGATGAGGGCTCTGTATGGGAGGCGGCTATGGCTGCTTCTCACTTCAAGCTCGATCGCCTTATCGGCATTGTCGACCGCAACAAGGCCATGATTGACGGCATGACGGAAGACGTCATGAGCCTGGAGCCTTTTGCAGATAAGTGGCGTGCCTTCGGTTGGGAAGTATTTGACATCGACGGATCTTCGATTCCGGAGATTTACGATGCTGTTTATGCGGCCCGCGAAGTAAAGGGCAAGCCGGCCATGATTATTGCCAATACGGTGAAAGGCGCTGGAATCGATACCATCGCCGGCGACTACAAGTGGCATTACGGCTCGTTCAGCGAAGACCAGGTCAAAGATGGGCATGAATCCCTCGAGCGCTACCATGCACAGCGCATAGCAAAGATTAAGGAGAGCTAAAGATGGCTGGAGGATTAACTTATACAATGCTTGACGCCGGCGATATGGCTACCGCTGAGGTATATGGCCGCACGCTGGTGGAGCTGGCTGGGGAGCATCCGGATATTGTCGGATTCTCTGGCGATTTGGCAAAATCCACGAAGATTGGTCTGTTGGCAGATGCCTATCCGGATCGTTTCTTCAACGTAGGTATTGCTGAGCAGAATATGTTTGGTATGGCTGCTGGTATGGCGAAGTGCGGATACACCCCCTTCGTCTCCACCTTCGCCGCATTCGCAACTATGCGTGCCTTGGAGCAGCTGCGTACCGATATTTGCTACGGCAATGCAAATGTGAAAGTAATTGCTACGCACTCCGGTCTTTCTTTCGGCAATGCTGGTTCCACCCATCAGAGCCCAGAAGATATCGCGATTCTGCGTTCCATTACTAACCTGGTCACCCTCTGCCCGGCAGACGGCCGTTCGACGGTGCAGGCAGTACTAGCTGCCTATGAGCATCAAGGTCCGGTCTATGTACGTGTAAACCGTGGCTATGATCAGAATGTATACACCGAAGAGATTCCGAACTATCGCATTGGCGGTTCTCACACAGTGCGGGAAGGCTCCGATTTGACGATTATGGCCACCGGCTCGGCAGTATGGCGGGCTATTCAGGCGGCAGATATGCTCAATAAGGAAGACGGCCTTTCCGTACGGGTAATCGACCTCTATTCGATTAAGCCTCTCGACGAAGAAGCTATTAAGAATGCAGTGGCCGAAACCCGCCGTGTAATTACGGTAGAAGATGCCAATATTGCTCACGGCCTCGGCTCGGCAGTCGCCGATGTTGCAGCCAGCACGGGCAAGGGCTTCGCCTTCCGCAAGCTCGGTGTTCCGGATACTTGGTCGATGATTGGCCAGCCGGAGGATCTCTACGCTCACTATGGTTATGATGAGAACGGTATCGTCGAATCCGCTCGGGAGCTGATGCGCATCGAGATTGAAGAGGACGACGACTGGGATGATGAGGTATAAGAATGAGCGATATACCTCTCGAGCAAGAAGTAAAGTACCAGACCCTCGTTTTTCTAAACGCGGTGGTGCCGACCTTAAAGCCGATAATCAATAACGTTCCGGCGCTGACGAAGGCTTTTAAGGGTCTGAACGGCGTGGTGCAGATTTCTGCACTGACCGGCGAAAAAGATGAATTCGGCGCTCCCGAGAAGGTAGCTACGCGGCTGGAGGTGAACGACGGAGAGGTCTCTATTCGCACCGGTGTGCATCCGGCGCCGAATGTGGAGCTACAATTCGCATCGCGCGAAGCTCTAAACGGATTTTTCCTCGGCACCATCAATCTGCAGACGCTGCCGAAGATGAAGGGAGTACTCTCTAATGTCCGGCTTTTCGTAGCCGCCTTGCGGTCGCTGCTCTACATGGCAGATCTGCTCGGTCAGACGGAAGCTCCCGAAGACCCCGATAAGGCAGCTCTGCTCACCAGATGCATGTTCTACCTGCTCACTAGTGGAATATCTCAGCTTAATAAAGCTAAGCATCCACTCTTTAGTGAATGGGCAAAGAACCAGCCTGATCGCGTCTACGAACTCAGCGTAATTGGCCGTGAAGAACTTAATGCGTATATTCGCGTTAAGGGCGGACGCACCAAGGCAGTAAGAGGGCCTTATACGCGTTCTAAGCCATTCTTCGCTCTCGCATTCGACTCGGTACCGAGCGCCTTAGGCACTCTACAGGGTACTGACGACATGATTGACGCTACTATTGCGCAAAGAATTGTTATGCAAGGAGCTCCGGAGTATGGAGCTGATTTGGGGGCTATGATGCTCGCAGTCGGTGACTATGCTCAGAAGCCAGTTGGAGGTGCCTAAAATGGGAATTCTCGATCCAGTAAAGAAGTTGTTCTGCGGCCCCCGTATCCATGGGGTTACCCATGCGGGAGTGACTGTAAGCAATTTTGAAGAAGCCATCAAATGGTATAGCTATATGTTTGATTGGCATCTGCTCAATGAGCTTACTGTAGAGCCGGAGAAAGCTGATACGCTGGTAGATCTTTACGGAGAAGAAGGGCTGACGATTCGGCTGGGCTTCCTAGGTACGCAGAGCACAAATGTACTAGAGATATTTGAGTTCTCGCCTAAGGCAGAGCCAGCTCCGAAGACGGTCTGGAATCGCCCCGGCTATACGCATATCGCTATTAGCGTGAGCAATGTGCCGGCATTAAAGAAGAAGCTAGAAGAGAAAGGCGCGGAGTTCGTTTCGGACGTGCAGTTTATGGGCGGTGCCCACTGGGCGTTTATGCGTGACCCCGATGGCAATCTCATCGAGCTGATCGATTATCACGCAAATCGGATTCCGATTGCCTTGGCCTCTAATCTGGTCGGGAAATTGCTGAAGAAGCTGCAATTCGGGTCCTACTATATCTAAAAATAGTTTCTGCCTAAGAGCAGAGATTTATAGATAGCATTGAGGCGGGGGCTGAGCTTAGTTGCTCAGCCCCCGCTGATGCTTTTTAACCCTTAGTAGCGCGCCGTAATCTCGTGGTAGAGAGTCATAATTCCTTAGTAGCGTGCCATAATCTCGTGGTAGAGTGCCAGTAATTGAGGAGGAAAAATGAGCGAGATTATACGGGGAATCGGGGCAGCTCCGGGAATCGGCTACGGACCGGCCTATTTACTTTTTCCACCTAGCGGACCAGATTTAGCGGAACCTGCCGGCACGCCGGCAGATTTAGAGAGAGTGCAGATAGCTTTTCGCGAAATATCGGCAGATTTTCAGCAGCGAGCAGCAGATATGACGGGCGCCCGGGCAGAAATTTTACATATGACAGCCGGTTTAGCTCGCGATAAGGGTCTGATTAACAACGTCTTGCAAAAAATTCAATCCGGAGTAGGAGCCACTGCCGCAGTGGGGCAAGCGACTGCAGAGTACATGCAGATGCTCAACTCTTTGGGTGGCTACATGGCGGAGCGAATCACCGATTTAGAATCAGTGCGAGATTGCGTAATAGCAAAATTGCGCAGGCTCCCGCTGCCCGGCCTACCGGAAATTACTACTCCGGGAATTCTAGTGGCCGCAGATTTAGCACCCGCCCAGGTAGCTGAGCTAGATACCGAAAAAGTTTTAGGTATTGTACTGGAGAAAAGTGGCGCCACTTCCCATACGGCAATTTTGGCAGAAAGTATGGGGATTCCTACCGTGGTGGCAGTGGCAGAAAGAGCAAAAATAAAAGCTGGCGATAATCTGCTGGTGTTGGGGCGGGAAGGGAAAATATATATCAATCCGCAATCGGGGGCGGTGCAGAAAACTTTAGACACCGCCGCGGCGCAGGAGAAAATTTTAACTTCGCTCCGCGGGCCGGGGCGCACTAAAGACGGCTGCCCGGTGCGCTTGCAGTTAAATATTGCTTCTGCGGCAGATGCGCAGCGGCTTGCGGCGGCCGATACCGAAGGAATTGGGCTGCTGCGCACGGAATTCATGTTTCTTTCGCGTCCGCAGGCTCCCTCTTACCGCGAACAGGTAGAGCAATTCCAAAAAATTTTTCACGCCTTTTCTTCCCGCCCGGTGACTGTGCGTACCCTAGATGTGGGAGCCGATAAACCCTTGCCCTTTTTAGAGCGCCCAGCAGAAGATAATCCGGCTCTCGGGCAAAGAGGCATTCGACTGAGCCAAGCAGCGCCCGAACTTCTCACGCAGCAGCTCCAGGCACTAGGAGCCGCCGCAAATGAGTTTACGCAAGTAATGGCTCCGCTAGTGAGCACAGTTGCGGAAGTGGAGTGGTTTATAGAGCAAGCGCGTGCCGCGGGTTTGCGCCGCGTAGGTATTATGGTGGAGACTCCGGCGGCGGCGCTAAATAGCTGCGCCTTGCTGGAGAATTTAGATTTCGTATCTATTGGTACCAATGATTTGACGCAATATGTGATGGCAGCTGACCGCCTGAATCCGCAGGTAAATGAGCTAAATAATCCTTGGCAGCCGCCGGTATTAGAATTAGTGGCGCGCACCTGCCAGGCGGGAGAAATTACCCAGACGGAAATTGGCGTCTGCGGAGAAGCGGCGGGAGATCCGCTACTAGCTTTAGTCTTAGTGGGGATGGGAGCGCGCGTGCTTTCGATGGCGGCGGCCAAAATACCGACGGTGCGCTTAGCCCTGGCGCAGCATACTCTCGCCGAGTGCCAAGAAATAGCGAAAGCGGCGCGGCAGGGAATTACGCCGGAGCAGGCTCGAGCAGCTGCGGCACAGGCGGCGAAAGAAATAATTTCCTAAAAATAATTTTCGAAAATCGCTGCAGGTGTGGGGGATAGGTGTGGATGGTATATATCCAAGGCGGTGGGCGTTATAAACCGGCGCGGCAGACGATAAAAGCGATATAAAACTATCGTAAAGCGGCATAAACCTGCAGAAAAACAGTATAAACCTATAGAAAAACGGTGGGAGGCTGATAGACAGCCTCCCACCGTGTGGATTCAGAAACTAAATTCTAGGCAAATAGCGAATCTGGATCGTTGTACTCAATCTCGAGGGCATCAGCTACGCCCTTGTTGTAGATCTTTCCAGCGTGGGTGGTGAGGCCCCGGCGCAAATCCTTGCGGCGGCGGCAGGCTTCCTCCCAGCCCAGATCAGCGATAGTCGTCATGTAGCGCAGCGTCGAATTAGTCAAGGCATAAGTCGAAGTATTCGGCATTACACCTGGCATATTCGCTACGCAGTAGAAGACCGAATTGTAGACCTTGAAGGTCGGGTCATCGTGCGTAGTCGGATGCGAATCTTCAAAGCAGCCGCCCTGATCGATAGCAATATCTACCAGTACCGAACCGGGCTTCATATCCTTAACCATTGCGTTGGTCACTAGATGCGGGGTGCGGGCACCCGGAATGAGTACCGAACCGATTACCACATCAGCGCTCTTCAAAGCCTCAGCTACTGCGAGCGGTACCGAGTAAGCGGTGTCAATTTCGTCGCGGTTTACATCTTCGATATAGGACATCCGGTCGATATTCACATCAAAAATCGTCACTAGTGCGCCCATGCCGGCCGCTGTCTTTGCCGCTTCGTATCCGGCGGTTCCGCCACCGAGTACTACTACCTTGGCCTTAGCTGTGCCGGTGGTACCACCCATAAGCAGGCCACGCCCGCCGTTAGTCGTCATGAGTAGGTTGGCGGCTACCTGTACGGAAAGCCGGCCGGCTACTTCAGACATGGGGGAGAGCAAGGGGAGCTTCCGGTCGTCGGTCTGAACGGTCTCATAAGCAATAGAAGTAATATTCTTCTCCAGTAGCTTTTCAGTCAAAGGCCGATCAGCAGCCAAGTGCAGATAGGTGAAGAGAATCTGATTATCCTTCATCAAATCGTACTCTGGCTCAATGGGCTCTTTTACCTTCATAATTAAATCAGCTGCATCCCATACTTCTTTAGCAGTATCGAGAATCTTTACTCCTACTGCGGTGTACTCCGCATCCGGAATAGCTGATCCTTCGCCGGCCGCCTTCTCCAAATATACGGTGTGCCCCTTTTCAATTAGAGCATGTGCACCTGCGGGAGTAAGAGCTACCCGGTACTCGTTATTCTTAATTTCTTTTGGAACGCCAATAATCACGTTTTCACTCCTTTGTAAAATAATTTCTGACACTATAAATATAATGCTTTATCTAGCATTTTGTAACCATTTTAAGAAACTACTACTTAAAGTTTTATAAAACTTTGCGTTCGGGAAACTTTGGAAGCTATTTTTTGCTGATTTTCTGCTGATTTTCTGCTTTTGCCACTTTTCAGTAAAATTATTAATAGAGACGAAATTGCTTAGGAAGTCGACGTTTAACTAATGAATACTCGGCGAGTAATCAACGCCTGCCCGGCGAATAAGAAAATGTGTAAGAAAATTAGTGAGTTAAAAAATTAACGAAGGTGAGGAAAATAAAATGACTAGACGCGTATTAGTCACAGGCGCTTCTTCTGGAATCGGAGCAGCTACCGTACGGGCGCTGTGTAAAGAAGGTTTACAAGTGATAGCCACCGCGCGGCGCGCAGAAAAATTAGCTGCGTTAGCTGCAGAAACGGGAGCGCAGCAGATAGCTGCCGATATTACGCAAGAAACTGGGCGGCAGCAAATAGTGGATTTCGTACACGCGCAAGGAAAACTCGATGTGCTAATTAACTGCGCCGGTGGCGCTCTGGGGCAAGATCCCGTAGCCGTAGGCGATCCGGAAGAGTGGCGGGCTATGTATGAGCTGAATGTGATTGCACCGCTGCGGATGACCCAAGCCTTTTTACCGGAACTGCGCGCCCATGGAGGAGATATAGTGTTTATTTCTTCCACCGCTGGGCATGCTACTTATCCAGGAGGGGCAGGCTACGTGGCGGCGAAACACGCCGAGCGGCAAATCCCGGCTACTTTACGTCTAGAGCTAGTAGGAGAGCCGGTGCGCATTATCGATATTGCTCCGGGAATGGTGAAGACGGAAGAATTTTCGTTGCGGCGATTCCATGGCGATAAAGAAAAAGCTGCGCAGGTGTATGCCGGAGTTGAGAAGCCGCTAACTGCCGAAGATATTGCGGAAACTATTCGCTGGGCAGTCACGCTGCCGGCACATGTAAATATCGATACGCTCGTGGTGCGCCCCGTCGCCCAAGCCTCTAATCTGCTGGTGGCGCGGAAGAACTGAGAAAATTTCTGCTGCCGCCAACTAGGGAAAATCAAAAAATAAATGGGTAAAATACCACAGTTCCCTAATTGGCGGGAGCAGATTGGCTAGATTAGACTCGCATACAGAGCGATGAACCGGCAATCACCGGGGAGCTTCCGGAAGAACGGCATAAAGCGCAGATAAGCAGTTTATGCTCAGTAGACCCGGACGGGTAGGATCCGAGATAATTTTTTTAATGAGCGGTCTGCCGAGAGGTAGACAAGCGGGGTGGTACCGCGGTGTGAAAGCGCATCGTCCTCGTGGGCCAAAGTAATCCACGAGGAGAAAAGAATGACCGATAAGAACCACTATCCGCTGTATAAGGGCGGTAAAGTAGCTGCTTCCCCCGATCTTCCCCAATTAGAAGAGAATATTCTCAAATTCTGGGCCGAAGATAATACTTTTCAAGCCTCAATTGATAACCGCCCGGCCGGCAAAGATGGCTCGAATGAATTTGTGTTTTACGATGGGCCTCCTTTTGCTAATGGTCTACCGCACTACGGGCATTTACTCACTGGCTATGTAAAAGACTTAGTGGCGCGCTTTCAGACTCAATTAGGGCATAAAGTTGAGCGTGATTTCGGTTGGGATACCCACGGTTTGCCAGCTGAGCTAGAAGCCGAACGCATTCTTGGCATTGAAGATAAATCCGAAATTGAAGAAAAGTTCGGAATTGAAAGCTTTAATGATGCTTGCCGCTCTTCCGTCATGACCTACGCCGGAGAGTGGAAAGATTATGTGACTCGCCAAGCGCGGTGGGTAAATTTCGATGGCGGCTATAAGACGCTCGATCCGACCTATATGGAATCGGTGATTTGGTCTTTTAAGACTCTTTACGATAAGGGCCTCATCTACGAAGGCTACCGCGTACTGCCATATTGTTGGAATGACGAAACTCCTCTTTCTAATCATGAATTGAAGATGGATGACGACGTCTACCAGGATCGGCAAGACCAAACCGTCACGCTCGGTTTGCGCTTAGAGAGCGGTGAACTGGCACTTATTTGGACCACCACGCCGTGGACTCTACCTTCGAATCTTTTAATCGCCGTCGGGCCTGATATTGAGTACTTGACGGTGGAGCCGAGCGAAGGGCCACTGCAGGGTGAAAAGATAATTATTGCGGAGGCGCGCTTAGCTGACTATGCGAAAGAGCTAGGAGAGAATCCGCGGGTAGTGGCGCGGCAAAAAGGTAGCGATCTCGCAGGGCGGAGCTACTATCCCATCTACGATTACTATAATCGCGAAGAAGAAGCTCCGGGGCCGAAAGCCTGGCAGATTTGTGCCGCCGATTTCGTATCTACCGAAGACGGTACGGGGCTAGTACACTGCGCTCCCTACGGCGAAGACGATATGCTCCTCATGAATAAAGTAGGGGTAAAAGTAATCGAAACGGTAGATGAAGGCGCAAAATTCTATAAGCGTATCTCCGACTATGCCGGCATGCAGGTATTCGATGCCAATAAAGAGATTATGCGCGATCTGCGCAATAGTAGCGGGCCGTTGAGCCGGAGAAGCGCCGAAGAGCGAGCCGTTTTAGTGCGGGAGCAATCTTATGTGCACTCCTATCCGCACTGCTGGCGCTGTCGGAAACCACTTATCTACAAGCCAGTTACCTCTTGGTTTGTGGAAGTGACCAAATTCCGCGACCGCATGGTGGAACTGAATCAGCAAATCACTTGGCAGCCGGAGCACATTAAAGACGGTATTTTCGGCAAATGGCTGGAAGGCGCGCGCGACTGGTCTATTTCGCGCAACCGCTACTGGGGCACCCCGATTCCGGTGTGGAAATCCGATAATCCAGATTATCCCCGTATCGATGTATATGGGTCTTTTGCTGAATTAGAGAGAGATTTTGGCCGTTTGCCTGTGGGACCAGATGGGGAGCCGAATCTGCATCGGCCTTATATCGACGAGCTAACTCGCCCCAATCCAGATGATCCGAGTGGTAAATCCACTATGCGGCGGATAACCGATATTTTGGACGTCTGGTTCGATTCTGGATCTATGCCCTATGCGCAGAAGCACTATCCTTTCGAAAACCAAGACTGGTTTGAGCACCACTTCCCAGGAGATTTCATCGTGGAATACGTGGGGCAGACGCGCGGCTGGTTCTATGTGATGCACGTACTGAGTACGGCTCTATTCGATAAGCCCGCTTTTACCTCCTGTATTTGCCACGGCATTGTGCTGGGGAATGACGGAAGAAAAGCCTCTAAATCGCTGCGTAATTATCCAGATCCGATGGATATGTATAAAGAGTATGGTTCCGATGCGGTGCGTTGGATGCTTATGAGCTCTCCGGTGTTGCGGGGTGGGGATCTGATCGTCTCGGAAGAAGGCATTAGAGAAGCAGTACGGCACGTGATACTGCCGCTGTGGAATACCTATTATTTCTTTACTCTCTATGCGGGAGCTTGCAATAATGGCGCCGGCTATTTAGCGAAAAAGCTGGATCTAGCCGATAGTGAGCAATTGGCGCAGCTCGAAGTGATGGATCGCTACTTGCTTTCCCATACTGCAGCTTTAGCAGATGAAGTACGGGATGCTTTTGTGAATCTGGATATTCCGGCGGCGGCGGAAAAGGTACGCGCCTATATCGATCTGCTCACCAATTGGTATGTGCGCACCACCCGCGATCGCTTCTGGAATGAAGATAAAACCGCTTTCGATACGCTCTATACAGCGCTCGAGATTCTTATGCGCGTAGTAGCGCCCTTACTGCCGATGATTGCGGAAGAAATTTGGCGCGGTCTCACCGGTGGTAGATCGGTACATTTAGAGGATTGGCCGCAAATTCCGGCAGCGCTCTATGATGAAAAACTCGTGCAGGTGATGGACGAAGTGCGGGATGTAGTTTCCCATACGCATGCGCTGCGCAAGGCGAATAAACTGCGCGTGCGCCAGCCACTCACTGCCTTGACGGTAGTCACTGCTCAAGACCTCACTCCATTTACCGAGCTGATTGCAGCGGAAGTAAATGTGAAGGAAGTAAAGGTACTGAGTGCAGATGAATCTGGTTTAGATATATCGGAGAAACTAGCCGTGCTGCCGCGCGAACTCGATCCAGATATTCGCCGTTATACTTCGGCACTTTTCCAAGCTGCCCGCGAAGGCAATTGGGAAAAGCTGGAGGAGGGAGTGCTTATGCACACCGAGCCAGAGATCAAATTGCTGCCCCATCAGTATGAACTCACCACGGTAGTGAGTGCGGCTACCGGTTCGGTGGCGGCTGTGCTGAACTCGGGAGCTTTCGTCGTGCTCGATACGCTCCTTACTCCGGAGTTGGAAGCAGAAGGATATGCACGCGATGTAGTACGCGTAGTGCAGGATAAGCGAAAAGCTGAAGACCTGCATATTTCCGATAGAATTCGCCTCGAATTGCGAGTACCGGATGATAAAGTAGGTGCCGTAGAGGCTAATTTGGCTATGATTAAAGAAGAGACGCTCTCTCTCGAAGCGAAAGTGCAGGGAGGCAGCGCTGATATTGAAGTACAGGTGGAAAAAATCGGATGAGTGGAGAAGAAAATTCTCCTGCCGATGAGGCAGAGCAGTTAGAAGCAGCAGCCCTGGCTGCTCTGCTTTCTTCGGGGCTAATTGTGGGGCCAGACCCGCATATCGTAGAAGAAGTGCGGGAAAGCCCCGATTTAGCCCCGGAGCCACCTAATGAATATGCGCTCGAAAGCCAAGTCGAAGAGATTTATCAAGAAATTTCGCAGCGGGCTCCGGAGCACAAGATTCAGCCCTCTACCGAGCGGGTAGCTGCGTGCCTAGAGTATCTAGGCAATCCACAGGATTCCTATCGCGCTATTCATATTACGGGTACGAATGGGAAGACCTCTACCGCGCGGATGATAGAGGCGCTGCTCAGAGAAAAAGGGCTGCGTACGGGGCGTTTCACTTCTCCACACCTCACCTCGGTACGGGAGCGGATCTGTATAAACGGGGTAGCTATTTCGGCTGCGGATTTCATTGAAACCTGGGAAGAAGTAAAGCCCATAATCGAGATGGTAGATGCCGAGTCGGTGCAATCCGGCGGATCGCCACTTTCTTTCTTCGAAGTATTTACCGTGATGGCCTACGCCGCTTTCGATACTGCGGCGATAGATGTGGCGGTAGTAGAAGTAGGGATGGGCGGAATCTGGGATGCTACGAATGTAATCACTGCGGATATTGCAGTACTGATGCCGGTCGGTCTAGATCATCAAAAATGGTTAGGGGCCACGGTAGCGGATATTGCGCGGGAAAAATTAGGGATTTTGAAGGAGCGAAAGACTCTTATCTGCGCTCCCCAAATGCCAGAAGTGATGCAATTGGTAGAAGAAAGGGTAGCTGCTCTGCACGCGCGGCTGTTCTATTTCGGGGAAGATTTTCGGGTGCTGAATCGCGAGCGCGGAGTAGGTGGGCAGCTAATCTCGGTACAGACTCCAGCTGCTCGCTATGAAGATGTGCCGGTGGCTATGTTCGGCGCTCATCAAGCCTTGAATGCGGCAGTCGCTTTGAAAGCCGTCGAAGAATTTTTCGGCGGGGGAGCACTGGACGCACGCGGGGTGGAGCAAGCGCTGATGGCTACCACTTCTCCGGGGCGCTTGGAAGTACTTAAAGGCTCTCCTACAGTGATCGTAGATGCTGCCCACAATCCAGCGGGTATGGAAGTGACCCTGGCAGCTTTAGAAGAAAATTTCCCCGGAGAGCGCATTGCCGTATTTTCTGCTATGGCAGATAAAGATATTGCGGGAATGCTCAGCCTTATGGAGCCGAGTTTCTCCAAGATAGTAGTGACGCAGATGCCCGGGCCACGCGGTGCTGAATTAGCGGATTTAGCGGCACAGGCCGCAGAAGTATTCGGCGAAGATAGGGTGCGGGCGGAAGCCGATTTAGGTAATGCTATTAGCGCAGCCGGGGAATTAGCGGCGGCTAGTGAAGTAGATGCCGCTCGGGAATCTAAATTCCTCCCGCCCAGTATCGTAATTCTCGGCTCGATTATGCTGGTGGCACAGGCGCGTGAACTCTTAGGAGCTCGCCGCCCGGACAGTATCTGAAAAACTATACTGCCTGCTGTTATTAGGGAGAATCTACGGGAAAATGCTACACTTTTAGACATGAGTGAAAAGACTTTAATACTAGTAAAACCGGACGGCGTAAAGCGCGGATTGACCGGAGAAATTCTCAAGCGAATTGAAAATAAAGGCTATGTGATTACCCAGCTGCGGATGCTGGAAGCTACGCCAGAGCTTTTAGCTAAGCACTATCATGAGCACGTAGAAAAGCCTTTCTATCCGGAATTAGTGGAGTATATGACGGCCGGGCCTATAGTCGCAGCCGTCGTAGAAGGCACGCGCGTAATTGAAGGAGTGCGGGCGCTTTCCGGCGCAACGGATCCGACGGCGGCCGCTCCGGGAACTATTCGCGGAGATTTCGGGCGTTCTTGGGAAGGAGGAGCTATCTATAATTTGATTCACTCCTCGGATTCTCCGACCTCAGCTGCACACGAAATTTCGGTGTGGTTCGCCTAAAACGTGCATCTAAAAACTCTGGTACTGCGCGGTTTTAAATCTTTTCCGGCTTCGACTCTCTTAAAGTTTGAGCCCGGAATTAACTGCGTGGTAGGCCCGAATGGTTCGGGAAAATCTAATGTAGTGGATGCCTTAGCCTGGGTGATGGGTGAGCAAGGCGTAAAAAACTTGCGCGGCGGCAATATGGCAGATGTAATTTTTGCCGGTACCGCAGCTCGCCCCGCTCTAGGTAGAGCAGAAGTATCCCTTACTATCGACAATACCGACGGGGCATTGCCGATAGATTATTCCGAAGTCACCATCACGCGCACCCTTTTTCGCTCAGGCGGTTCTGAATACGCCATAAACGGCACTCCCTGCCGGTTGCTCGATATTCAAGAATTACTCTCCGATACCGGTATGGGTAAAGAAATGCACGTGATTATCGGGCAAGGGAAATTAGATGAAGTGCTGAGCGCTACGCCAGAAGAACGGCGCGGTTTCATCGAAGAAGCCGCCGGAGTGCTGAAGCATCGAAAAAGAAAAGAAAAAGCTCTGCGCAAACTGGAGGCAATGCAGGCAGATCTGCTGCGCATTGAAGATATAAGTGCCGAACTTCGCCGGCAGCTAGGCCCGCTGGCGCGGCAAGCAGCGGCGGCGAGGCGCGCGCAAGTGATTCAGAGTGAAGTATTTGCCGGCCGGGCGCGAATTCTCGCTGACGATATTGCCCAAGCGCAAGCGCGCCTCAGCTCCCAAAATAGTGATTCCTCGCAGTTGGAAGAAGAAAAAGCGCAGCTCGGTGCAGTGCTGACTGAGAAAAAAACGCATCTTGCGCAGTTACAGCAAGACGCCGAAAATGCCAATCCACATTTAGCGGCGCTTATTGCGCGCTGGCAGCAACTTGCTTCTTTGGTGGAACGCTATCGCGGACTTATTCAACTGGCGCAAGAGCGGATGCGCTCTTTAGAAACGGCAGCGCCGGCGCCGGCGGGTGAAGACCCAGAGCAGCTGCGCCAACGCGCCGCACAGGTAGCTGCCCAAACCGCAGAACTAGAGCAAGAAATAGTAGCTGCTCAGCAGGAATTGCAGGCAGTTATTGCGGAGCGGGAAACTAAAGAAGCGGCAGAGAAAAATTTAGATCAGCGCCTCGGGCAGATGAACCGTTCGGTAGCGGATAGAAGAGAAACAGCTGCGCGACTGGGCGGAAAAATAGCTGCGGCGCGTTCTCGCCTCGAAGCTTGGGCAGAAGAATATGAGCGAGTGCAGAAAGCCACGGTGGCAGCGCAGGAGCGAGTGGCGGAAGCAGCTGCACAGATAGCGGAATTAGAGCAAGATGCAGTGGCGGAGAGTGACGGGGGAGATGATATTTCCCAGACCTATGCCGAGCTCGCCGGGCAACAGCAAAAATGCGGAGAAAAAGTAGAGAATGCGCGGAAAAATTTAGCTCTTGCACAGCAGCGTGCCGCCGAGTGGCACGCTAAGGCTGATACGCTACAGCTCTCTCTAGCACCCGAAGATGCCACCGCTTGGGTAGTGAAAGATTATCGGCTCGGGGTATCTGGGCTAGTGCGAGACCATATTAAAATTCGGCGTGGCTGGGAAGCAGCCCTAGAAGCTGCTTTGCAAGGAATAGCGGGCGGTGCATTAATTTCCGATACGGCGGCGGCAGTAGATGCTTTAAGAGCTGCTCGCGCCGCGAAAGCAGGGCATCTCGAACTACTTATAACGGATGCACAGAAAAATTCTGCTGCTCTAGCGCAAGCGGCCCTGCAAGCCCTGCAAAGTAGTGGATTTTCTGCAGATAGAGCGCAGATAGCGAGTGAAGTACTGCTAGGAGAAGACCGCCCCACCCAGGCACTGCGGGAAATGCTGGCCGGTACGCTGCTCTGTGTAGATTTAGTGACGGCAAAAGAGCTACTCGCTTGCGGAGCTCCGCAAGTAGCCACTGCGGAAGGTGATTTACTTTCGCCGCATCGGGTGGCGGGCGGAGAAGTAGATAAGAATCTACTGCTCAGCCGGCAGAGTGCTTTCGCGGCGGCAGTGGAAGAAGCGGAAAAAGCGAAAACGGCGGTGGAAAAAGCGGCTCAGGCGCTGGAATCTGCGCAAGCAGAAGCAGAAAGAGTACAGAGCGACTATGAGAATGCCGGTCGGGAATTGAATGCGCGCGATGCGCGGCTCGCAGCCGTTACTGCACAGCTTGGCGTATTGCGCCAGAGCTTGGCGGCCGGAGAGAGCGAAGTAGAGCGAAATCAGGCCCGAGCTGAACATATCTGCCAAGAGCAGGAAAAGGGAGAAAGTGAATTAGCGGCTGCGGAGCAAGCACACGCTGATTTAGGGGTACAACCGCAGGATTTGGAGAAAAAACTTCTCGATTTACAAGAAGAGCAGCGGGCTGCTCATATCGACAGCATGGAAGCGCGCGGAAAAGAAACAGAAGCGCGGTTATTGCTGCGTACGCGAGAAGAAAGATTGCGGCCACTCGCTGGAAAAGTGGAGTATTTAGAAAAATCTGCGCGAATCGCGGAAGAAAAACTGGCGCAGGCGGCGCGGGCAGCAGCGCGGCGCGCAGAATTGCGCAATGAAATTCAGGAACTTTCGGAGCAAGCGGGGCAGGCTCTCGCAATAGCAGAAAACTTGCTGCAGGCGGCACAAGAGGAGAGAAATGCCGCCGACGCTGCGCGCTTAGAACGCGATACAGCTCTGCGTGCCGCGCGGCAAGAAGTAGATGATTTGGCAGAAAAAGCGCACCAGTTAGAAGACCTGCAGCATCAACGGGAATTAGCGCGCACGGAAATGCGGATCCAGTACGAGCAACTAGCGGCGAAGTCGGTGGAATTATTGGGGGTGGAACCGGATACTCTTATAGAAGAATACGGCCCGCATCTGCCTATCGTCACTGCCGAAGGGGAAGAAATCCCCTATGTGCGCGCCACTCAAGAGCAGAATTTAGCCCGGGCAGAAAAAGCCCTCGCGCGATTAGGGAAAATTAATCCCCTCGCTCTCGAAGAGCATGCCGCCTTAGAGGAGAGGCAAAAATATCTGACTACGCAATTGCAGGATCTGCGGCGCTCGCGGGCAGATTTGCTGCAAATTGTTGAAGAGATTGATGCCCGAGTGGAAGGCATAATGCAGCGGGCTTTGGCAGATGTGGCAAAAGAGTTCCAAGAAGTATTTTCTTATCTTTTCCCCGGGGGAGAGGGGAAGCTAGAGCTTACAGATTCTACTTCCCCGCTCACCGCCGGAGTTGATATTTTTGCGCGCCCGCCCGGGAAAAGAGTAAAGCGTCTTTCACTTCTCTCGGGAGGAGAGCGTTCGCTCACCGCTATCGCTTTCTTAATGGCTATTTTTAAAGCGCGCCCCTCGCCTTTCTACGTGCTAGACGAAGTAGAGGCCGCTTTAGATGACACTAATCTTTCCCGGCTATTAGAGCTTTTCCGTAATTTGCAGCGCAATTCCCAGTTACTAATAATTACGCATCAAAAGCGCACTATGGAAATAGCGGATGTAATTTACGGAGTGGCGATGCGCGAGCAAGGAGTGACTTCCGTGATTTCGCAGCGTTTGCCGGAGCTGCTGGGAGAATAAATACCTGGTGTGCAAAGCCTAAAAGCGTGAGATGAAATAGCGCGTTCAGAATTTGTGTATGGATTGAGGGTGTCGGATCTAGGATACTAACTGTGGATCTGGGTGCTGGATCTGGGGTGCTAATTGGGAATCTGGGATACTGATTGCGGATTTGGGATTCTAAATTTGAAATTCTAATTGTGAATTTAGGGCTTATTGCCAGTATTCAGTTCCCCTTAAGGATATTTTTACGTAGACTGAGCGCGTGCTTCTGCTAATCATATTATTTCTAATAATTTTTTCCCTAACTTTGCTTGCGTTGGGCGTTATACTCTATTTGAGCTGGGGAAATAAAGAGTTTATTTCTCCGCTACAGCTGCTTAAATCCGCTTTTACGCCGCCAGAGAAACCGCGCACCTATGTGCCCACAGTGCAGCCGGTAGAGGCGGCCGCTATTTTTCAGGATTTTTCTCCTGCCGCCGAATCCGCAGAGCTCTCCGCCGGATACTACCAATTTGCAAGAGTGACGGATGTTTTTTCGGCGTTCACTCGCCCCCGCGCTTCGCGGCGGCAAAATCCCCCTATAATAGAGGAAAAGAAGGCAGCTACCGAGGCTACGGAAGTTACCGAAGCTAATGAAACCATCGAAGCGATAGCAGCTAATGAAACCGCAGAAGCTAGTGAAGTTAAAGAAGACGCCTCGCGTGTAAATGACGCCTCGCGCATAAATCTAGGAGCTACAGAGTGAATACCTTAATTATTGCCCTCGTACTTGGTGTAATTTTCCTGGGCGGCGGTGCCATACTTATCTACAAATACCGCCAAAAATCTACTGCAAAAGAACTTCCTGGAAAAGCTAGTAAAGCACAGTTAGAAGCCGAAGCGCTGGTAGATGCGGAAGTAGTAGAAGATATTCCGCCGCTTGCTGCTAGCTCAGCGGCTCCTGCAGAAGAAATCCAGAGTGCTCCCGAGTCGCTTCCTTCGCGTATGCAGAGAGTACGGGCGCGGTTAGCGAAATCGAATGGTGTGGGTAAAGCGCTGCTCTCAGTGCTGTCGCGCGCAGATTTGCAGCGTTCTGATTGGGAGGAAATAGAAGAAACGCTTTTGCTAGCAGATGTGGGGCTAGATGCTACCACTGAGCTGCTCGATATTCTGCAACGTGAAGTAAAGGTGCGCGGAAATTCTGATTCGGCAGTGGTGCGAGAAATTTTGCGCACAGAATTACTAAAGCTAGTGGAGGCGCCGGCGCCGCGCGAATTGCAAATAGCTCCTACGCGCGGGGAATCTGGAGAGACCCTCCCCGCCGCTATTCTCATGGTAGGAGTAAATGGCACCGGCAAGACTACTACTACTGGGAAGCTCGCCCGGCTGCTGGTAGCGGAAAATAAAAAAGTAGTGCTCGGGGCAGCCGATACTTTCCGGGCAGCCGCTGCGGAGCAGCTGCAAACTTGGGGAGAACGAGTTGGAGTGCCGGTGGTGCGCGCCGCAAAAGAGGGAGCAGATCCGGCGGCAGTGGCTTTCGACGCAGTGGAAACGGCCTGCCAAGAGCAAGCAGATGTGGTGATTGTGGATACGGCCGGCCGGCTCCAAAACAAAGCGGGCCTTATGGACGAACTGAGTAAAATAAAGCGGGTAATGGAAAAGAAAGTACCGGTAAAAGAAGTACTTTTAGTCTTAGACGCCACCACCGGCCAGAACGGATTGCGGCAGGCAGAAGTATTTGCGCAAGCTGCCGGCGTGAGTGGAATCGTTTTAGCTAAATTAGACGGCACGGCCAAAGGTGGAATAGTGATTTCTGTGCAGCGCGAGCTGGGGGTGCCGGTAAAATTTATCGGTCTCGGCGAAGGCGCAGATGATTTTGCTCCTTTTGAGGCAGAAGCCTTTGTGGATTCTTTGCTCGGCTAGCCTATGCCCTAGAATAGGGGCAGTTAATAGATTTTATAGAAACTAACTTGAACAAGGTGGGTGCATGTTTAGCTCTCTTTCCGATCGCCTTACTAACTCTTTGCGTAATTTACGTAAACAAGGCCGGCTCAATGCAGAAGACGTAGAAAAAGTAGTCAGTGAGATGCGCCGCGCTCTCTTGGATGCCGACGTGGCATTGCCAGTGGTGCGTTCATTTACCGATGCGGTCAGAGAAAAAGCGACGGGAGCAGTTGTTTCCGAAGCGCTCAACCCGGGGCAACAAGTAGTAAAAATAGTAAATGAAGAATTAATTGCCATGCTCGGGGGAGAGAGCCGGGAGCTCAATTGGGCAAAAACTCCTCCTACTGTCATTATGCTGGCGGGTTTACAAGGTGCTGGAAAGACCACTCTGGCCGGAAAGCTAGGGCGTTGGCTGCG
>NZ_CAMXYE010000008.1 GCF_947253055.1 uncultured Arcanobacterium sp.
GCTGCAAAGTTTCTTCGTCGATGAATATATAGAACGGATGGCCTACCAGCTCCATCTCATAAATTGCCTGCTCAATATTCATAGGCTTAGCTTCGTAGAG
Source organism: uncultured Arcanobacterium sp. (assembly GCF_947253055.1). Classification (GTDB taxonomy): domain Bacteria; phylum Actinomycetota; class Actinomycetes; order Actinomycetales; family Actinomycetaceae; genus Arcanobacterium_A. The sequence continues at coordinate 101 of NZ_CAMXYE010000008.1, forward strand.
CTTTTGCCGAATCATAACGGGGGAATCTCCCATCTGACTCTCTACTTCTTCTCCTAGGGAAGTGGGTACCGCTGCCGCATCCGGAGCATCAGCCGTTTTATCACTAGTGGAGTTTTGCAAACTCATCAGAGCTTCTATGTCAATTTCATGATAATCCCGAATAGCCCGCTTATCTGCGCGGCGGTGCTTAGTACGCCGCTCATTCGCCCGCCGCAACTGCTCAAGTAATTTTTGCGACGCTAAATCTAAAGCTCCATACTGATCAGAAGCAGCAGCTTCGGCGCGCACCACTGGCCCTTTATCCCGCAGCGTAATTTCAATACGGTAGGAGCGATCTGCCTGCGCTGGATTTAGCTCATGCGTAAGCTCTACTTCTACTCGCTGGGCGCGGGGAGCAAACTGCTCAATTTTGAAAAGTTTATCTTCCACATGCGTGCGAAAATTATCAGAAACTTCTGTATTTCTACCTTTAACTACAAATTCCACGATGACCTCCCTTGGTCTACCGGCAAGGCGGGCATACCCGCAGGTTTAATACACTCACGCGCGCGTGAGCAGCGAATCTTTATCACCCCATCTCCACCCTAAATAGAACGCTAAGTAAAACCACTAGCGGCTAAGCGCCCTATATTTAGCTATATTTAGCGATGCAGCAGCTAAAGATTTTCTCTTTCGCTACCGCACTTCAATTATACCGAATTTGTGAGCAAATTGTGAGCTGAACCACGCAAAATTTTTGGTTCGGCAGCCGCTAAAACCAAAGCTCCACGCACTTTTCCGCCCTCTCTTGCTATTGCGCGGGCGCACGCGCGCAAAGTAGCTCCCGAGGCAAGCACATCGTCTATCAGTAGCACTTCTCGCCCCGCGAGTGGCACCCGGCAGACAATATCGTGGCTAGATTCCACTCGCTTAGCCAAGGACTTGCTGCGATATTGCTGAAAAAATTTTTTCCAGATGATTCTGCTGCTGCGCGCAATCAACCCTGATCTGGAAGTGCTTTTCTTCCACAACACCGGCGCATATTCCCCTCCGCAACTCTCGGCCACGCGCCGAGCTAGTTTCCCGGCTACTAGCTGCCCTGCCCACCGACGAGAAAAGGCCGAAGGAGCATTGGTAATTAATAATTTTTGCTCTCCGGGAGGCGCAGCCAGTACTTCCCGCGGTATTTCTGCTAAAGCCTGCTGCCAAAGCAGAAGTATCTTTCTATCTAATTCCCGCAGATTACTGTGCTTCCAAGCCACAATAATGCGCCGGCACCTCCCGCGATACACACTCCGCGCATAAAGAGGGAAAGCTGGACGAAGTGTAAAACCCACTTCTCTACCTTCTGTCCCGTTTTCTGTCCCGTCTTCTGTCCCGTCTTTTTCCTCATCTTCTTCCTGCACTAACTGCAAATAAGGAGGGGCCGGCTGCCACCAAGCACCCGCTAGATAGCTGGCACATTCACCGCACAATTCCGTATCCCAGCTACCACACCCCACGCAGTACCGCGGAAATATCAAATCGAGAATTTCACTTATCCAGTTTTCCCTCATATGGATATATTTCCAGACGCAGAAAACCCGTAGTGGCTAAAAATAACTTTGGGGGGAAACCCCTCTTTTCTTGCACTCGGGCACAAAGATACTTTGAACCCATTTCAAATTCCTCATACTCAGCAATAACTAAGCTCTCCCCGGAACTGAAAATTTCACTCAGCCAGCTAAAGCAGGTGCACTTACCTTTTCCGCAATAACTTTCCACACTCCCCCAGAGTATTCATAAAGTTTAGAATCAACCCCTAAAAGCACAATGGAATCTTTACCGCGCCCAGCCGTCAAAGCCTGCGGATTAGTAATACCGTTGATTTTCTCCATAGGCCCGCCAATTTGCAGAGCAGAAAGTGAATTTTCGTCTTTTTCGTTTTCTTTTGCCAGCACTGCCAGCTTTGATTCACTTATCCACGCTATGTCGGAAATATTTTCCAAACGCTGCCCTATCTGCAGCGGTTCACCTAGCTTAATCGGTTTTCCGTGCTCATCACGCACGATGGCCACCACCAATAATTCTTGCTTAGCTTCTTTTCGGCAAGCTATAACAATGCGATTTCCTTCCCGTGATACCGCAATTGCCTGCACATCTTTACCTTTTAAGGAAGGAATATCTAAGCGGATATCAGCTCCGCCTGCCATAGAAATAGCCGCCAGAGCGCCATCTGAGCGCTTTTCACTTACCCATATCCACGTATATCTATCCATAGAAGGGCCCACCAGCTCTTGCCCACTGTATATTTGCTGCCAGCGAGCATCTGCATAATTCAAAAGATAGAGCCGACTGCGATTCCTCCCCAATGCAGCTCCATACTGCACATTATCACTGTATCCAGCAGCTAAATCAGTTAAGCCTAAACCGGCAATAGCCGCATTGTTAAAGAGCGGAAGTTGCTGATTCTTCGTAATTTGTACCGGAATTCCACCTGCCAGAGCAGTAAGTGGCGAAGTAGCTAACGGATATACTGGTAAATCCAATTTTGCCGTATCGCGCACCGGGCCGCCTTTGGCAAAAATCTTTATCTTCGGAGCGAGCCCAGCAGCGGCAAAAGTCTTTTCGAACTGCGCATTTATTAACGCCAGAGCCGAATCAGGGAGCGAAACTATATCGGAAGAGAGATTAATCTTCGCCACTGCCGGATCTACTTGTACTTCTACTGATTCCACGTCTGTGGATGCAGGGATCGCAGATTTTACTGCTTCCGCCAACCATTTAGACGGCCCAGCTACTAACCCGCGCGCCAACTGATTAGAAAGACGTTTGCGCGGATACCAGCGCACATCTGCTACTAAAGCCGAATTATCCTGATTGAGGAAATAGAGAGCAGCTTCCGCATAGAAAGATGAAAAAATTGCCTGCGGTATTACTATACCGTCAGTTAATACGGATATACGCCACTCTTTATCACTATTGCGCACCAAGGAATACTCGTTCGTAATTAACGCATCTTGCGGAGCATTTGCATACATTCCCTCCGCATTTATCGATCCGAGCGCCGCCACCGAAGTTTTAAAACTTCCCGTATCCGTCTGCGAAGTAGCTGGCGTGCGCGCATCAGCATAAATACTTACCTGCATAAGCGGATTCCACTTTGCAGCAGCTTCCGGCATTAGATACTCCCGCGCTACCGCAAAATCATCGTAGAGCCCGGCCGCCGCCGCTCGCGTAAAAGATTCCACTATCTCTTCCGGAGTTGCCCCCTTTTTCGGCCCTACCGGATGGAGCGTCACATCTCCATCTACCTGCCGAAGCCGCTCTTGTACCTGCACCTCTCCACTGCGAGGAAGTCCGGCACAAGCCGAGAGAAGCAGCAACAATACTCCCAATAAAGCAATACTTTTACTGCGCATTTTCTCTGCCCTCCTCGAGATCCACTACTTTATCTGACTCCGCAGCAACTTCTGAATCTTTCGGAGCTTCCGGAGCTTCCGGATCTGCATCTGTACCTACATCTGTATTTGCATCTATATCTGCAGCAGCGCCTGCTGCCGCCGCAGTTTTTTCTTCTGCTGCCGTCGCAGTTTTTTCTTCTGCTGCCGCCTCCTCGGAAGTTTCGTAGAGAAGCAACAAATCAGAAAGAGAAAGCGGTTTAATATGGCTTGCTCCAGGCTGCTTCGGGATAGTTAATAAAAATACTGCTCCCGCCCCTAAATAACCGCTTGCTTCTAAAGAACCACCATGTATGAGCGCATCTTCCCGGGCAATCGTAAGGCCTAAACCAGTGCCACCAGTTTTACGCACGCGCGAGCTATCTGCCCGCCAAAAACGATCGAATACGTGCTCAGCTTGATCTGCAGTAATCCCAATACCAAAATCAACTACTCCTACCGCCACTGCGGTATCATTGGCAGCCACCCGTATCTGCACGGGCTTTCCTTCTCCGTGCTCATAGGCATTCACCAATAAATTACGAATAATGCGCTCAATTCGGCGGGTTTCTATTTCTGCACTCGTTTCCCCACTGGTAATTATCTGGGTATCACTTCCATTATCTTGCGCGAGCGGGCGCAATGACGCCACCGTTTTCCTAACTAGCTCTGAGATATCTACCGTCTCTGTAGTAAGAGTCATAGCACCGGCATCGTAACGCGATATTTCCAAGAGATCAGCTAGCATCGAATCCAAATTATTCACCTGATCATGCTGCAATTCAGCACTGCGCCGCAAAGCCGCCGGCAGCTCTTCTCGCTTATCAAAAATAAGTTGCCCCGCCATACGGATAGTAGTCACTGGCGAACGCAATTCGTGCGATACTGCCGAAACAAATTGCGTCTGCAATTGAGACATTCTCTCCAACTGAGTAAATTGCTCTTCAATAGAAGCCGCCATCTGATTAAAAGCTTTTGCAAGGCGCGCTAATTCATCGCTTCCGCGCACTTCCATCCGCGTAGCAAATTCTCCCTCAGCCAGCAATTCTGCCTTCTTAGTGGCATTTTCAATCGGCCGCAACAGCATACGCAGCACAATTATCAATAAAATTAAAATGAAAAGAAAAAGCACCACTACCGAGGCGATCAGTACCTTGTACATCGCATTTAGTAAAGATTCTTGCGCGGCCAGAGTATATACGGCATAGATTTCGTAATTTCCCGCATTTGGTATTTGCAGCATTGCTCCGGCAATTATTCCTGGATCCGCTCCGCCATCTGCATTAGGCACTTCAACTGATTGCCAGGCAATATTTTTTGAATTTACACTCTCTTTTTCTAAAGTACTGCGAATTTCTGGCGTTATTAACGCTCGCACCTGCGTATCAGAAGCGGTAGAAGGCTCAAAAATCTGATTAGCTGAATACTTTTGCCCTTCCGAAAGCAACAGCACTGATCCAACTAGCCCTCGCCCGGGATTGTACATTGAAGCTACCACTTCATTAGCCACTTGCTGGGCTTGCCCGGTAGTAGGAGATTCTGCAGCCGAAAATTTATCTTGCGCAGCAGTAACTTTCATCGAAAAGTACTCTAAATCCGAGCGTACAGTTTGCTCGAAAATTGCCGATTCCATCGCCGTGGTGATTACGAAACCAGTGATTCCAATCCCGACTAAACCTGCGCAAATTATCACCACTGTCACCCGCAGACGCAGCGAATTTCCCCAATTTTTTTGAAATCTTTCCAGCCGGGTAGAGATGCGCTCAAATAAACCCGGTTTATTGGCCTCCGAGGAGCTAGCCGGGCTAGGTACAGAAATAGAATCGGTTACTTCTATCGTTGCAGAACTCAATCCTTACTCGCTCCTGCCCGATATCCCACACCGCGTACCGTCAAAACCACTTCCGGATTATCCGGATCTTTCTCAACTTTTGCCCGCAACCTTTGTACGTGTACATTAACTAGCCGAGTATCTGCAGCATGCTGGTATCCCCACACTATTTCCAGCAACTCTTCGCGCGAAAATACTTGATAGGGCTTCCGAGCCAGTACCGAAAGTAAATCGAACTCCAGCGGCGTCAAATGAATTTTCTTTTCGCCCCGCCGCACTTCATGAGCAGTAAAATCAATAGTTAAATCAGCTATATGTAATATCTCTGCCTCTGGCTCCTGCCGGCGCAAACGAGTCTTTACCCGCGCTAATAAGATCGAATTATCAAAAGGCTTAGTGACGTAATCATCTGCTCCGGCTTCTAAGCCGGCAATCACATCTACCGAATCCGTCTTTGCACTCATCATTATTATTGGCACATCAGATTCTTCGCGAATTTTTTGGCAGGCAGTCACGCCGTCCATACCCGGAAGCATCACATCTAAAAGCACTAAATCCGGATGCTCCGCCCGAAACAGCGGCAAAATACTATTACCATGCGCACATACAGTAACTTCGTAGCCTTCCGACTCCAAAAGAATAGCTACCATTTCGGAAATACCGGGATCGTCATCTACTACCAGTATACGCGCGCTCATAATCCTACCGTTCTGTAGTGCTAAAGAAATAAATGTGGATATCTATACCTCTACTTTATATTAGAGCTCCGATATTTTTATTGTGACACCGCGTTTTTCAGCAGTATCCCTGGAAAATGCCATTTATTTGCGCTAATCTCAACTTTGAGCCGTGGATAGCGGTATTCAGCAAAAGTACCAGCGGTAGGAGATTCTATGGATACCCCTAATGAGCAGCCAGATTCACTTTCTAAGAACGAAAATCTACCCCAGCACGAATCAGAAACACTAGAAGCCGGAGCGATTGCAACCACTCCCATCGAATCTACCCCAAAGGAATCTGTACCAACTGAATCTACCCCAGTTGCAGCTACGCCGAGCGAATCCACTTCCTTAGAATCTATCTTGCCGAGCTACGATAGCTACCGCATTACGAATAATACCGACCCCCATGCTGGCCCGCGCCCGATGCGCACGGTAATACCTCTGCGCGAGCACACGGTGGGAGAAATAATAACTTCCGCTTTTCGGCTCCTTAAATTTAACCCCGTAGCCTATATACTCTTCCCCGCTATTTTGACGCTCGCAGTAATTGCCCTTATCGTAATTATCTCGGCCAGTTCTGATACTTCCATACTCACCACTTTAGATTTAGCAGATTTAGATACCACTAATACGGGCTTTGCCGCTTCCGCCTCCTTACTCGGAGGAGCCGCCCTCTCCATTAATATCTGCATTATCTTGGAAATTCTTATCATATATATATCCAGCACTCGCTTTACCATTAACTCTATCCGTGGTATAAAACTTTCGCTGCGGGATGCTTTCCACCTCTCCCTTCCCCGTCTAGGCTGGAACTTCCTGCGCTACATAGGGCTATATGAAATTTATTATCTAGCTTTCATAATCGGCGGCGGCATTCTATTTGCCATATTAATCGCAACCGGCGGATCCTTTACTACCACTGATTTCACAAGCAATATCGCCGACTCTATTTTCCTCACGCTTCTCTGCTTACTGCTAATATTTTTCAGTATTCGCCTCTCCGTGGCTGGTCCCGCAATAGTGGCAGAAGATATTGGCCCCCTTGCCGCCATTGAGCGATCTTGGAAACTAACGAAAAACTATTTTTGGCGTTTATTGGGAGTAATTGCACTTACTGCAATTTTGCTCATTGCCGCCACCTTAGTAATTATCATATCTTTCAGCGTCATCATAATAGCAATAGATAGCTCAGTAGCTACTCTCATTTCTTTCTTCGCCATACTTCTCATAACGATGGCAATCTTTACGCCTTTCAGTATGGCGGTGACGAATATAATGTACGTAAACATGCGCTTTGCCAAAGAGAACTTTGCACAGCAAATTATCGATACACTTCCGCAAAATAACTAAGGAACCTAGCTATCAGCACCCCAACCAATAACTAGTCTTTAAATTCACGCTAACTATTTAAGCAGTGGGCTGGCCTATAAAATGGGCTGATTTCTAAATAGATTAGCCTCTAATCAGTAGGTTCTTTTTCAGCTTTTGCGGCTTTTGCGGCTTTCGCGGATTCTTCAGCTTTCTCTGCTTTTTCCGCTTTCTCAGTATCTGGCAGATTCGGCACCGCCATTAAATTCGGGCGCGGGCGCGGGCGCGTGGAAAGATCTGCCGCTGGCCGGCGCACTTCCCGCCGGGCCGGAGTAGGAGGTGGCACTTCTTTACGAGAAGCTTCGCGGATTGCATCTGCGAGCGCCGTCAAATCATCCGGAGAAGGATCTACTGGTTCAAATTCCGTAGCTAACCTAATCATTTGCCAACCCACGGGAACAGTGACGGAAAGAGCATGCTTCGCACATAAATCGAAAGCACCGGCGCGGGCTATAGGTGCTAGCGGACCAATCACCGCGGTGGCTTCCCGGTAGTCATAAGTCATGGTGGCAACTGCCGGTTCCGTGCAGCTACTGCGCGAACAATGTCTAATATGTGCCATGCGTTTAATTTACACTCTTCTCATTTATTATGCGTTACTACACTTAGCCTAGTATTTTCTAGCTAAACTTAAAATCATGAGCACACTGCATATTCCTCGGCGAGATAAAGCGCCGCGCCGGAACCGGCACGGGCGTTCTCTGCGCGGGCCGGTTATTCCGCCGTCGGTACCGGCTTGGCGTACGCGCGCCGATAAATTTGATGACGCAGTAGCCAGTGATATTGCCCAATTTCGGCTCTTTTTAGGCAGCAAACTGGATCACTACGATTTTGCGGTGCTCGATATGCCGGAAAAAGCTCCGGCTCCGTGGGAAAAAGGAATTCCCCTGGGGCGCTTTTTTCCTTTTGAACGCCCGGCGAAAATTCACGGGCGCATAGTTTTTTATCGCCTACCGATTCTCTCTGCCGCACGCCAAGAGAGCAATTTTTCATTATTTTTACACCAAGTAATAACTATGCATATAGCTTCGGCTCTGAACGTAGATCCGCAAACTATCGACTATCTACAGTAGATAGAAGGAAACGGCAACAAGATAGATAGCGCGGCAGCGCGGCAGCGCGGCAATGCGGCAGCGCCGAATTTTAATTTACCCCATGGAGAGAGAAGGAGCTAGAGCTAGCTATATCCGGGGTTAAAGGCAACCAATCTATACCTTTTCCACCCGCCACATCTGCTTTCACTATCACTCCACCGTAGAGAGGACGCTCGGCAGCTATATTCACATAGGTAGTTTTATCTGGTAAATCTATACCGGAGGTACCGGAAATAGTGAGTTCATTTTTCGCCAGAGATTTTCCGGCCGCGTCAAAAGCTTCCCACTGCACGGAAGTACTCCCCGCAGTTGCCGGTGTCATTATTAATCTCCCAGTTCCCAGTGCGAAAGCAACGGCACTATTTTTTAACTCTGGTTGCGCTGCCAGCCAAGCAATATCGGTACCGTTTTCCGTTTCGTAAGCCAATTGCACGCCGGCCGCAATCGCCGCCCCCGATTCTAGCTGCAGCGTATAATCTCCGGGCTTTAAGCCGTCTAAATTCAAATCTAATACTGCTTGCCCAGCTACTTGCACCTGTTCACTCCCGGCCAAGGGCGCCCGCTTACCACTGCGATCTATAGTGAAAATTCGTACTTCCTGAGTTTTCTCTTCCGTATTTACTATACGCAAACTGGCTTTCACTCCGGCAGCTACCAAGCTAGATTCTTCACCGCGGGCTGCGGCATCCGGAATTTCGGCAGTTAGTGAATCTCCAGCTGGTAGATGCAAACCAGGTATCACTAAATCTTTTCCAGATACCCCGGCGTCGAGAAAATCAATTCCCCGCGGAGTGTATCCCGTAAGACTATTTGTCTGCAGCGAAGCCGCAAAAAATCCAGAATCAGAATACACGTGCAAAGCAGAACGCTCACCATCTGCCAAAATACCATCTAGAGATACCGTCTTTGCCGCATGCGGAGCTAAATTTATATTGCTGCCGCTCCCTAGCTCTTGTTTTCCTTTCTCAGTGTATTGAGAAATATGGATAAGCATCGGATTGGGAGACGGATTTACTAGAAACAACCGGCTAGCTTCTCCTATTTTTACGCTTCCGCCCACAAACCAAGCAGCACTAGCAGCCCATCGGCACGGATTATTGGCGATTCCGCGTAAATCTCCCGCCTGCGCTAAATGAGCACTTCCGCCGCTCATATTAGCCCCATCCGCCTGCCCGCGTTTGATAAGGATACTTCCTTGCAACATCGGCTGCTGCAATCCCGTCTGGGCAGTGTAATCCGTTCCAAGTACTGGAGAGGCAATAGCTTTTTTATCAGCATCGCTGCCCGGAATCCAGGTAGCAGCGGCGGCATTTAAATCTACCCCGGAGAGAAAAGCTCCTGCCCAACCTTGAATTTTCTCTTCCGTTTGCATAGTGCTGCCCACTTGCGGAATTAATCTTTCAGCTCCGCCAGTGCATATTAAAGAAATAGTGCCATCGGTAGCGGCTACTCCGGGCAGCTCTTTTTCCGTAGCAGGCGGCGAAGGTAATAAATAAGCGGCTCCACCTACCGCCCCTCCTAGTGCTAACACCACTAGCGCAGTAAAGAAATTTTTAACCTTCACGGCCTTTCCTTTCGTCGGCGCGCTCCTAAAGGCAAGGCAACCACTACGGCAATTATTCCTACTATTATCTGCGCAGTTAATATACCCGTGCGCAGCGGATCTCGATAAGTTACATATAAAGTACCCGCTTGCTCAGCTGGAATCTTCCATCTTTGCTCCCAATTAGGAGAATCTTTTTCCAGCTCTTGACCATTTAATTCCGCATGCCACCCGGCAGCTTTTCGCTCGGCCAATACCAGATTGCGCTCATTCCCCGCCGCAATTTCCGTCTTGATTCGATACTTGCCCGCAGCTAAAGCCTCCAAAGCAGCTCCATCCGTTTCTATAGCTGCGCGCGGCGCCGGCTCCGGTAAATCGGGGCCAGTAATCCGCCAGAATTGCCCTGTTTCATTTTCCGTCACGTATTCCAAACCAGGAGCGGCAAAAAGATAAGATGCTAATTCGCTCCGACTTTCGGCGGATTCACCTGCTTCCGCAGGAGGCAACAGCACTATCGATATGCCATGGGCATATAAAGCAGGTACCGCAGCTGTAGATCCAGTGAGTAAATCAGCTACCGCTTTTTCTAGATCTTGCTGGGCTGGGTCAGAACTAGTTAAAGAAGCAGTGCCCACCACTCGCGAAAGCGGAAATTCGTGCAGCTGCAAACCAGCTGCCCGCCAGATCTCGGCGTTATAACCACCCTGGTAGGCTCGCAGAGCTAAGACACGCGCCCGCGCCGGAGAATTCATCTGCTTTTCTGCCAAGGCCGGCACTACTTGGGCAGGCTGCGCGTGCAGTACCGCATTTACTCCACTTATTTGAATATGAGCCCACTGCCCCATGATTCCGAGTAAAGCCAGCGGGAAAAGTAGTAATCCTATCCCCGTGAGGGCATGAGCGAAACCAAAATTGCGCTGCCGAAGCGCAGTAAAAAGCCCGTAGGAGCCAAAACAAAATACGAGGAATAATCCGAGCCAAGCACAGCTCAAACCGAGGCCGTGCCAAGCAGAGATACCGCGTGCCCGCCCGCCTTCAATACGCCAAGCCACTAAGAGATACGGTGAAACTAACGCCCAAAGAAATCCGCAAAGCGCCAGTAACCAAGCAAAGCGAATCTGCCGAGCTTTTTGCCCTCGTAGCAACAGTAGGATGGCTAAGAAAATCAATAACGCTAAGCTGCCGAAGAGAAAAGCGTCTGCGCCGCGGATATCAAAGGGACGTGTGGTGAAACCTTGCGCTACTTGGAGAGGCGATTTTGCTCCTGCATAGGGCAGACCGGGAGACGAGAAGAGAAAAGCGAAAATATTTTCGGCTTTGAGACTGATTAAAGAAGGAAGAAGCAGCACGAAAGCCGGTACCGGCAACCATAGCCAAATGAGTTTATTTTTTGCACCTAGCAAAGCTATGAGCATTACGAAGAAAGAAAATACTAGGAATATAGGGGCGGAGGCCGCCATTAGCGCAAAGATAAGTGCCGCTAGCCCTAAATGGCCGCTGTATCCGCGCCATGCTCCTACTAAGGCCCAGCCGAGAAGCGGAATGAAGATATGCACTAAAGCCGGACCAATACGCCCACTGCTGAGCGCTTCTAATAAAGCTGGGGATAACACCCAAAAAAGTGCTGCTCCGGTGCGCACCAGCCAAGATTTTGTAAACCGACCGGCAAAAAGATAGGCACTAATCGCTCCTATTGGAATAGCCGCATAGAGCAAAAAAGTCAGTAGAGTACCGAGCGAAAGATGGAACGGAGCTCCGAGTGCCAGAAGTGACAACAAAACTAACCAGAGAGAATCTATGGGCAAACTGTAGCCATCTCCGCTCAGCAACCAGGAATTTCGTATTGCTTGCCAGAGCTCACCGGCTGTAGAGCTATCGCCAAGCAGCTGACCGCCTGCCAAGGTGCCAGATGAAAAATACGGCAAATTGAAAAGAATGGAGATGAGTATGGCCGCCAGCAGTGTGAAGATAAAACCGCGGCGCGTATGCCGGCGTAAATCCTGCTGCGCCGCCACAATAAGCGGATTAGGCTGCGCTGATAGCTGCCGAGCCTCTGCTCGTTCTTTTTTCGCTTCTCTTTTTGCCCAGCGTATTTCTACCGGCCTTGCTTCTAGGGCCCGCAAACCAGCTACTGCACTTCCCGCCGCAGCTATCTTTTTCCGCCCACGCCGCACAGCGGGGAAACTGGTAGCGATATGAGCAGCAGCCGCAATTTCTCCGCGTGCCCGCACTAAATCACGCCCAGCTAGCCGAATGAGCATTCGGCCAAATCCCCCGAGAATATAGCCTAACCAGCAAAATACTAGTAGAGCATCAGGAGCAGCCAGTAGCGAATTAAAAATTTGCGCTTGCCGCCGCCGGCCATAGCTCTGCGCCATGGCGTCGTCGGAGGCAGAAGATTCTACTTCAGCTGGAGCATCCGGGGAAAAAGAAAACTGCCGATGATATACGACGGCGGCAGGAGCTACTACTACTCGATAACCAGCTAGGCGAATCCGCCGCGAAAATTCGAGACCATCTCCAAAAGGTCCTAGATTACTATTGAGCCCTCCGAGCTGCCGATATATATCACTGCGCACCAGCATGCCCGCGGTTCCGATTGCCAGCATATCTTCTCGGTTGTCATGCTGGCCTTGGTCTCTTTCCCCTAAATCCACTTCGGGAACTCGCCGCGCCGAACGGGTAGCGCGAATTCCCACTTCTAGAAGTTGAGGGGTAGTAGTTTTATTTGTTTCCGCTGCAGAATTATTTTCTATCCAAGTGAGTTGTTTCGGCCCTACTGCCCCAATCGCCTGAGAAAGTTCTCCTTTTCGGAGCAAGATATTGAGAGCAGATTTATCCGGAGCCGAATCGGCGTGCAAAATCCATATCCAGCCCCGCTGCCCCGTATTTTCCTCAGCAAGTGCGGGAATTTTTTCCAAAGCGGCGGCCAGAGAATTAACTACTCCGGTTTCCACAATCTCCACTGCGGGCATCCGCGCCTGATAATTATGACTCGCAGTTTCACTCGCAGTTTCACTCGTAGGCGCCGCAGGCGTAGCTGGAAAAATGCTGCGCACCCGTTCCGTTAATTCAGCAGTCTGTGCCGGCACAGCAATAAAAATTCGCTGCGGTTTGAGCTCCTGGGCGCATAGACCTTGCAGAGTGCGCGGCAAATAATCTTGATCAGCTTGGCAAGCCACTACTACGGCGGTTACCGGCTCGCGCACTGCCTCCATCTTATTTTGCGAAATCATACTCCCGCTCCTGCCGGCTTCCACTACCTATATTTCGCCGGCAGCTCTTTTACGCTCCCGAGCTAGGCGCTTTCTATCATTATCGGAAGTGCCGCCCCAGATTCCGTGCCGTATATCGTGCGAAACGGCGTACTCTAAGCATTCCGCGCGCACGGGGCAGCTTCGACAAATAGAAGTAGCCGGAGCAGTCGATCCACCTTTTTCTGGATAAAAGAGATCGGGGTCAGTCTGCGCACAGAGGGCATCTTCCATCCAGCTTAAATCTTCGCCTGCCGCTGTGCCGTATCCGAGGTTAAAAATACCCAGCATGAGACTTTGGGCGTCTTTAGCGTCCGTAATTGCCGCTTCGCGGGAGGTAACGCTACGTACCTCGCGAAGTGACACTGCGGAAGTTTCGTGCCGCATAGCTCACCTCTTCTGCCGGTTAGTTATTTACTAACTAAATTACACGCATGTAATCCTCTAAAGTCAAGGCGAAATGGGAAAATGATACCCACATTTTTTCTAGAAACTCATTAAACACGCGGACACAGCGGATATTGTGTGTAAAAAGTGAGAAACTTGGCAGACGAGAAAATTCGTCTCCCCTATCTGCTGTATTTACATATTAATTTCCATCGCGTTTTTATATCTTCATAGCTGCCGCATAAGCATCCCATACCACGGTGCGCACATTGCCTACTTGCCGGCAATCCCCTATTTGATACACCTGCTTACCTGCCGGAGCTAAGGGAGCACTGCGGTAGCCCACTGAGCTCACCACCTTATCGCAGGGAATTTCCAGCTTTTCTCCATTCGCGCCGCGGCAAATCACTCTATCTGCTTCTACTTTCTGCAAAGTAGTATCCAGATATACTGGCACTTTCTGCAGCGCGAACCATTCGCGCAGATAAGAACTATTAGCTAAGCACACCCCGCGCTGCGCAATTAAATCTGATTTCATCTCTATGATTACGGGTTGAGCCCCTTTTAAAGCCAATTCATAGGCAATTTCGCAGCCGGTGAGCCCGCCCCCGATTACCGCTACTCGTTGATCTTTAGTCTCTGCATAATCACTGCGCAAGAAATCGCAGGCTTCTATCGTATTTTCCCAACCGGGTACCCGCGAAAGAGCAATGGGGCTGGAACCGGTGGCAATAATTACCGGCATATCTGCCGCTAAGAATTTATCAATACTATCTACCGGCGAATTGAGATGCACCTCAATATTCAGTACCTCCATCTGCCGGCGATACCAAGTAAGCAATTCACGCAGTTTTCCTTTATAAGATTCCGCACTGCCCGAGATAAATACTCCGCCTAATTCACTGCTCTTCTCGTAAATTATCGGCTTGTGCCCGCGTAGATGCAGCACCCGCGCTGCTTCCATACCGCCAATTCCCCCGCCGATAATTGCCACTCGCTTTGGCGAAAGCGTTTTTTCAATATAGTACTTACGCGATTGCATAGTTTCGGCATCTACCGCGCAGCGAGATAGGTGCAAAGAATCGTAGAGGTCTTGATCGTTCGGCACTCCTTTATAATGCGCCATATTGAAACAAGCACTATGGCAAAGAATGCAGGGGCGAATATCGGCTTCTTTACCAGCAATCATTTTCGTGACCCAAGCGCGGTCTGCTAAAAACGGCCGGGCAAATCCGGCCCCATCTAATTTTCCAGCCGCAATTGAGCTGGCAGCGGCACGCGGAGTAGTACGCCCGGCTGCCACCACCGGAATATCCACAAACTGCTTTATATGCTCCACATCTGCTAAATTGCAGTTTTCTGGCATATAAATCGGCGGATGTGCCCAGTACCAGGCATCATAGGTACCGTTATCGCAGTTGAGCATATCGTATCCCGCTTCTTGGAGATACTTTGCCGCCCGCTCCGATTCGGCCATATCCCTTCCCACTTCCGTGTATTCTTCCCCTGGCAAAGCCCCTTGCCGCATACCTTTTGTCTTAGATAGCACGGAATAACGTAAAGAAACCGGAAAATCTGCTCCACAGCGCGCTTTTATCGCCTGCACAATTTCGACTGCAAAACGGTAGCGATTTTCAAAACTGCCTCCGTATTCATCTGTGCGCTGATTAGTGTAGGAGAGGGCAAACTGGTCTAGTAAATATCCCTCATGTACCGCATGGATCTCTACTCCGTCTACTCCCGCCTGCTGCAGCTTATAAGCAGAAAGTGCAAAAGCCTCGACAATTTCTTTAATCTCGGCCACCGTCATCTCTCGGGAGGGCACTTTATCTGACCAACGGTTCGGCAAAGGCGAGGGAGCCGCCGTAATTCTTTCTAAATCCATCACCGGCTTAGCCAGAAAACGCAGCACCCTATTGGTATAGAGTTTTTCCATCGTTTCACTTATGGTAAAAGCTCTCCCGAATCCCGCCGTCAGCTGCACAAATAATTTTGCGCCAGTGGCGTGAAACTCCGGCAACCACGCCGCTAAATCGCGATACATTTTATCATTTTTATATAGCCACTGCCCGAACATCGGATTATAAATAGGCTGGCAGCCAGGCAAAATAAGCCCCACATCGTGGCGCGCAACATCTAAAATAAATTTAGCTGCTTCTTTATCGAAATGGTTGCGCTCCATCCACCCCAGCAGATTGGTGCCACCCATAGAAGTCATCACAATGCGATTTTTTATCTCGCATTTCCCCACTTTCCACGGCGTAAAAAGTGGGGCTAAGTTTTCCGCAAGTTGCGTGTACATGAAATTTCCCCTTTTCTAAATCGATATCGCCCCAGATAGCTAGGCTATATTCAAGATACAGCGCCTTATTTAAGACGCGGCGCCCTATTCAAGATACAGCGCCCTATATTCAAGACGCAGTATCGAGCAGTGCTGAGAAAACACCGGGCAACTCTGCCGGCAAAATCCCCTTCAATTTAATTAGTACTCATTGTACTGGGAAACTTGCGCAGGGGGTGCAATTTAACCAAGAAAATATAATTCCATTTCCCTTACCGTAAAAATTGAGCCAAAATAGGGTTATGCGCGGAATAATTTTGGCAGGCGGTTCTGGAACTCGTCTACACCCAGTTACTATTGGTATTTCAAAACAATTAGTGCCGGTATACGACAAACCGATGGTTTACTATCCACTCAGCACTCTTATGCTGGCTGGTATTCAAGATATTCTCGTAATAACCACTCCTCACGATTCTGAACAATTTCAAAGATTACTTGGAGACGGTTCTCAATTTGGAATAAATCTTTCCTACACTATCCAGCAAGAGCCAAATGGCCTTGCGCAAGCCTTTGTGCTAGGAGCAGAGCATATCGGCAACGAAGCAGCAGCTTTAGTGTTAGGCGATAATATATTCTATGGCCCTAACATGGGCACACAATTACTACGGCACACTAATCCGGATGGCGGAGCAGTATTTGCATACTATGTGCATGATCCGGAACGCTACGGAGTAGTAGAATTTGATGAAAATTTCCAGGCTATTTCTATTGAAGAAAAACCTGCCCAGCCAAAATCCAATTTTGCTGTACCTGGACTCTATTTTTACGATAACGACGTCGTAGAAATTGCGCAAAATCTTCGCCCTTCTGCGCGCGGCGAATATGAAATAACTGATGTAAATAAAGTGTATTTGGCAGCTGGAAAACTGAAGGTAGAAGTGCTTCCACGCGGTACTGCCTGGCTGGATACCGGCACTTTTGATTCTTTAGCTGATGCGACCGCTTTTGTGCGCACGGTAGAAGCCCGGCAAGGGCTAAAAATTGGCTGCCCAGAAGAAATTGCTTGGCGCATGGGATTCTTGACCAGCGCCGAATTAGCAGAAAGAGCTGAGCCCTTACAAAAATCTGGATATGGAGCCTATCTACTAGATATTCTCCAGCGCGAACAGGGCAATTAACTGGCAAAAAAGGAAAAATTAGTTAAACTTTTCAAAAAGTTATTTCTACTTTCCTTTACTCCTACTTTCCTTCTAACCCAAATTAGCTGAAGAAAGCTGCGCATTAATTCCTATTTTTTGGCTTTCTACCGCTGATTAAGACACGCCCATCTAAGTAGAACTTCTCACTATTCACCCGAAAATCCACTCTGCAATTGTAGACTACTTGTGTTTTGTAAAGAGTATTAATTTTAATCCAATTAATCCAAAGACCAGTTAGTAGGAATTAAAAGATGAGAATACGCTCACTAATGAAAGCCACTGCTTCAGCGTCAATATTGCTTTTCACTATGACAGCAACGGGGACTTTAAGCTACGCAGCATCTACTGAACATGCTAATGACCCAATGACGGAAACAGCCCCTACACTGGAAACGTCTACTCCGGAAACTGCTCCTCAGCAAGCAACCTCCACTCCGGAAACTGCTCCTCAGCAAGCAGAAAGTCAAGACTTAGAAGTTTCTTCTACCCCTAATCCAGAGGCCCAACAAACAGGAAACCCGGCTTTACGTAGCAATAATCCGGTATTGGCTAAGATTAATAGCATTAACTTTACTTGGATAGTTCGAGCCGAAGATATTGCAGTTGGTGCCGCTGTAAATGCCAATACTTCTAATCTTGAATATCGCTGGCTACAGTACGATGTTTCCAATAGGAAATGGTCAGCTATTAGTGAATGGACTACCGGTAATTGGGCATCCTGGCGATCAACTCCTGGAGTATACTGGCTGCATTTAGAAGTGCGAGATCCCAATAATCACGAAATCGTAGGGACAAAAACAATTCCATTCCAATATGCGGCAGGCACTACTCGCATTACCGGAACTTATGCAGGTTGGCAAGGCTCCAGCGTATTACTTGGGCAATCTTCTAATAATCCGAATGCTAAATTTGTAATTAAAATTTACGACGTCAATCGGCGCACTTGGGTGCAACAATTCGAAGGGCAGTGGGCTTCTTGGTATCCGGAAGAAGGAACCTACTGGACACACTACGAAGTTTATACTTCTGATTGGCGCTTAGCCGATACTCATACCTACACTTTCGGGGTAAGTAAGGTGGTATCTGGAAATAGAGAACTTGATGCGATTTTGCAAGATTTACGCTATCGCTACCCCACCCTGGAAAGCGCTTATACATATTTAGTAAGGAATTTCCGCTACATCGGCACCCACGGGCGATGGTTTCCCCAAGGATATTTCCAATATCAGTATGCACTAGATTTCTTCCGGAACGGAGGCGGCAATTGCTATGCTTTTGCATCAGCATTTATGTGGATGGCGCGTTCACTCGGATATGAGACTGCAAATGTGCGATTTGGTTATGCTGATAAGACTCTCAGTGCCCCTCACGGTTGGGTAGAGATACCTATGTATGGTACTACTTACATATTTGACCCAGATTTAGATATGGCAGATTTGGCACGTAGCGGCGGAAAGGCTTTCTACTTCAAGACCTACAATACTGCTCCTGTGTACTACCATGACACTAATGGGCGCCCGTTGTGGGGATAGGGTTATTACCCAAAATTTGGGGTGGCCACGAAAAATAGTGAATCTTTTTAGATTAGTAGCTAACTTTAAAGCTCACTGCCACCCCTAATTTTCGGCCATTACCGCGAATAAAACATTATGGTTTTCAGTTCTTTAGTTTTTATAAGTATTTTCTTGCCCCTGGTATTTCTGTTGCATACTGTAATTCCTTTTCTATGGGTAAGAAATATATTACTTATAGCTGCATCTCTAATATTTTATTCATATGGTGAGCCTATTTACATACTGCTCATGTTGGCTTCGTGTATCTTTAATTGGCTTATCGCACTACTTATCAGCAAAACCAAAAATGATACGCACCGCCGCTGGTGGCTACTTATCGGAATAATAGCGAATTTGGGCCTACTCGCTATATTCAAATATTCCGGAATGATATTTCACACCGTCAATGCAGTAGGCAATTTCAATATGAATTTGCCGCTGATTGAGCTCCCTATAGGGATATCTTTCTACACCTTCCAAGCCATGAGCTACACAATAGATGTATATAGAAAAATTGTGAATGCAGCGGATAATCCGTTGACAGTAATGCTCTATATTTCATTCTTTCCCCAACTTATTGCGGGCCCAATCATAAAGTATCGGGATATTGAATTACAGATTCAGCAACGAACGGTGCAAACAACAGCAGTAGCTCTCGGGCTACGCCGTTTTATAGTTGGTCTAACCAAGAAAGTAGTGATTGCTGATACTTTAGCTCTCATAGTAGATCAAATTTTTTCTGCATCTACGGCTGACGTAACTATCGGAGCAGCTTGGCTGGCCGGTATCGCCTATGCGCTACAAATTTATTTTGATTTTTCCGGATATTCCGATATGGCAATCGGTATGGCCAAAATGTTTGGTTTCTCCTTTAAAGAGAACTTTGCATACCCTTACGCTGCCGATACGATAAAAGATTTTTGGCGGCGTTGGCATATTTCTCTTTCCACTTGGTTTAAGGAATATCTCTATATTCCACTAGGCGGTAATCGCCGCGGAAAGATCCGCACTATTTTCAATAAATACACCGTCTTTTTCCTCTGTGGTTTATGGCATGGAGCGAACTGGACTTTTGCCGTATGGGGACTCTGCCACGGAACCTTTCTCATGCTCGAAGAGTTTATCCCAATAAAACGCTTCCCTCGCCCTATTCGGCACTTATACACACTTTTAGTAGTAATTTTTACCTTTGTGCTTTTCCGATCCGAATCATTTACCCAAGCCACCACCATGCTAAAGAAAATGATTGGTATCGGTGGAGGAGTTGAATCTGGAAACTGGTTAATGATGAGTTTCTTCGATCCAATGACTATTTTCGTACTGATAATTGCAATATTTACGATGCTACCTACTGCTAATTGGCTGGGTAAGCTACCTTATATACGGAAAACTCTGGGAATAATTCCCGCTTCTTCCTCCTATTCTCCGGCTACAGTAGAGCCAAGAATTTGGTCATTTGTAGGTGCCTTCATACTTTTAACAATTGATATCCTGCTATTAGCAGCAGGAGGCTATCATCCTTTTATTTACTTCAGGTTTTAACGGCAGGTAGCAAATGACAATGCAGAAAAAATCCCGCAAAATACGCGATTTCATATTTATTATAATTTGCCTCTTAGCTATGCTTATTCCTAGTCTTACTATGATTTTTTCCTCTTCGCGTTGGCAAGATGCATCGGCAAACGAGGCGGTAGCCGCTCCCACTCTCACCAAAGACGGAAAAATTAATAAAAATTTTTTACCCGAAACAGGTAAATATTTCGAACATCATTTTCCACTGCGCGGAAAGATGATTTCTGCACTTGCGCATTTAGAAAACACTATCTTTTCCACCTCTCCTACTGATCAAGTAGTTATCGGAAAAGAAGGATTCTTATACTACTCCGGCACTATTAACGATTATCTAGGGCGAAAGCAATTAAGTGATTCGGGAATCGAAAACGCCGCTTATAACTTAAAATTACTCGAAGAAAATTTATCTGCACAAGGTGTGCAATTATTAGTAGCAATTGTACCGAATAAAAATACTCTTTATCCGCAGTATATGCCCAGTCGCTATTTGGCAGGTGCGCGAGAAAATTCAAATCTCACTCGGCTGCAAAATGCTTTAAAAAATAAAGAAATAAAGTACGTAGATTTTACCCAACTCTTCAGTGACAGCAAAAATGTACGTTATTTAAAAACCGATACTCATTGGGATAATCAAGGAGCATATCTAGGCGCCGAGCGCATACTCAATACGTGGAAAATACCTAATATTGCAGCTAAGCCAAAATGGCAACTAGGCTCTGGATTCACCGGTGATTTGCAGACCATGCTCTATCCCACTTCTAAAGCTAAAGAGCCAAATTGGGAAGCTACCGGTCTTAATAGCGCCGAACCAGCCTCGAATAAACTATGGCATTATATTGGCGCCGACGCGCGCCCGGATGCTCCCGTCGATGTCACTGCTAACTTATTTCAAACCGTCGGAGCTGGGCAAAAAAATCTGTATGTATTTCGCGATTCTTTCGGGAATGCACTAGTTCCTATGCTCTCTCCAAGTTTCCACATAGTGAATTATTCTAAATTGGTCCCCTATGATATTTCGGGTGCTCTTCGCACTCAGCCAGACTTTATACTGATTGAACGCGCTGAACGCCATATCGCATTTTTTGCCACCACTCCTCCGGAGCTGTCAATTCCGGAGCCGCCATTGACTAATTATGAATTACGGCCAGCACCTGCCCCGTTATCTAATACTATTTCTGTGCAAAAAAGTGAAAATTTTGCTGTACTAGATGGATTAATTCCTCCTGATTACCAAAATTCGGATACCGAGGTGCACGCTCGCATAATAAATTATGGTGCCAATCCGCAGGAAAGTACGGCCACTTATTACAAAGGTTTTAAAATCACCACTAAAGAAGGCTCAGACTACGGATACCGCTTCTATATCGATAATAATCTTATTAGAATGGCTGATAAGGTGGAATTTTATGTGACCAGTAAAAGTTTAGGTAAGTTTGCTTACCTTATTGAAACAATGCCTAAAAACTTATCTACAAATTAAAGCCAAAATAATTAATAACTCGTAATTTTAGGAAGGATTGCGGATGTACAGGGAATCGCCAAAAATGCGTACGGGATTTATAAAAATTCTCGCTTTGATTGTGTGCGGATTTTATTTATTAAGTATGGCGGGCTGCAGCTCCGAAACAGATAAAAAAGAAACTGCGCAAAAAGCAGAAGTAAAGAAATCAGATATTGTAATCGGATCATCAGATAACACCGCAAAACCCCTGCAAATTACTAATAAAACCGGATACGACATCAAAAGCGTAGATTACGACGTAGCCGGAGATGGAAATTTTGTAAATTTACCATTTAGTGGCGATTCCGTATTTAAAGCAGATAAAACTGCCGATCTTTGGCTACCTATTATTGATGGCACTAAAGAAGATAACTCCTCTACTGATTCAGCAGGAACACCAGTAAATTTGAAGGAACAACGCGATCTTCGTATAACTTTTTCCGACGATAGCCAGCATGTACTTTACCGAATTGCCAAAGCAGATTATGAAAAAACAACGGAAATCTCTCTAGAGTACTCAATAGAAGACAAAGTAATCTATATCAGTGCTAAAGATAGCACTGGCAGTACTTTTACAACTTTAGAAAATCAAAAAGCAGTGGCGGCGCAAAAAGAAAGTGAAAGAACAGCTGCCGAAGCTGCGGCGGCAGAAGAAGCTGCCCGGCAGCACGAAGCGGAACTGGCTGCACAACGCGCAGCTGAAATAGCTAGACAGCGAGCTTCTGAGCAAAGCTACACTCCTCCACGTAGCAGCAATCCGCAACCGAATAATCAAGGCACGGTACAGAAATCAGAAGATTCGTGTATTCAACCCGGGGAAGTAAACTGGAGATAGGTACAAATTTTTCCAAATCCTTGTATACATTTTCTTTAATAACCGCTAGTTAGCTCAGATATTACAAAATACACAGGTGAATACATCCGCTTCTTCCTACTGAGCGACTACAATTAGGGATTACGTATACTTTAGATATTCGAACTAGGAGAGAGCGAAAAATGCATATTGCAGTTGTCGCCATGGGAAAAATTGGTCTGCCGTTGGCTACTCAGTTTGCAGACGCCGGGCACGAAGTAATCGGTGTAGATGTAAATGCCGAAACGGTAGCAAAAATTAATCAAGGGCTAGAGCCATTTCCCGGAGAAGCACATCTGCAGGAAAAACTCGCTAAATTAGTGCCGGCTGGTCGGTTGCGGGCTACTACTGATTATGCAGAAGCTATCCCCGGAGCAGATGTAGTGGTACTAGTAGTTCCGCTATTCGTAAATGATGAGACTTGGGATCCTGATTTTGGATGGATGGATGCCGCTACTAAATCTTTAGCTGCTCATCTCACTCCCAATACGCTAATTTCTTATGAAACTACTTTGCCAGTAGGCACTACGCGCAACCGTTGGAAGCCTATGATTGAGGAAATTTCCGGCCTGCGGGAAGGAAAAGACTTCCACTTAGTGTTCTCTCCGGAGCGAGTGCTTACGGGGCGGGTATTTCAAGATTTACGCCGTTATCCGAAACTAGTGGGCGGGCTTTCTCCTGCTGGCACCGCAAAAGCAATTAAATTCTATGAATCTGTGCTCACTTTTGATAAGCGCGAGGATTTGCCACAACCAAATGGCGTCTGGGATATGGGTAATGCGGAAGCGGCCGAGATGGCAAAGCTGGCGGAGACTACTTATCGGGATGTGAATATTGGGCTCGCTAATCAATTTGCGGTATATGCCGATAAAGCGGGTATTGATGTGCAGCGCGTAATTAATGCCTGCAATTCTCAGCCTTATTCACATATTCATTTCCCTGGCATTGCGGTAGGAGGGCATTGTATACCGGTGTATCCGCGGCTCTATCTCTCTACTGATCCAGATGCTTCTATTGTGCGTACAGCTCGTAAATTCAATGCGGGTATGCCGGCTTATGTGGTAGAGCGGGTCGCCGAGGTGATGGGAGATTTACGCGATCAAAAAGTAGCTGTATTAGGCGCCTCTTATCGCGGTGGCGTAAAAGAGACTGCTTTTTCGGGAGTATTCGCTACCGTGAGCGAATTAGAAAAGCGCGGCGCAAAAGTAGCGGTGCACGATCCAATGTTTAGCGATAGTGAATTGGCTAAATTCGGTTGGAAAGCTTATCACCTAGGCACAGAAGTAGATGCAGTAATAGTGCAGGCAGATCATAAAAAATATCGCACAATTTCTGCGCAAGATTTCCCCGGTATTAAGGTGCTTTTTGATGGCCGGCGCATAACTGATCCCGCGCTGTGGGCAGGTACTCCGCGGCTGGTAATCGGCAGCAGTATTCAGAAATAGAAAATTTCGATGGGCGAAAAATGCGCATAGTAACGGTAGCATTTAATCCGGGAACGGAATTATTAAAACTAATAGCTAGTATAGAATCTCTACAATTCGATCTGCCATCAAATACTTTCGATACTGAATCCCCTAGAAACGATTGGGAATTAGTAATTGTTAATAATGGTGGGACTACCCCCGCACTGGAAGAAGCAGCTTTACAGAAAAATGTGCGGATAGTAGAAGCAGGAGAAAATCTGGGCTACGGGCGGGCAGTCAATTTAGGAGCTGCAGATTATAGCGGGAAGTGGCTTCTCGTGGTGAATCCGGATGTGCAGTTACAGCCCGATACTGTACAAAAATTATTGGCAGCAGCGGCAGAAAATCCCCAAGCGGGAGTATATGGGCCACGTATTTACACCCCCGGCGGTGATATCTATCCTTCTGCCCGGAATTTTCCGCGGCTACTTTCTGGAATAGGCCATGGAGTGCTCGCTCCTATCTGGCCGGGCAATCCTTTTACCAAAAAATATCAAAATCTCCTCACTACTGCGGAAAATACTCCGGTAGATTGGCTTTCCGGAGCGTGCCTACTCATCCGGATGGCCGCCTTCCGCGAATGCGGTGGATTTGATAATCGCTATTTCATGTTTTTTGAAGATACCCAGTTGGGCGAAGATATGAAAGCGCACGGCTGGCAATCTCTCTATGTACCATCGGCAGTTGTGTGCCACGAGCAGGGTAAATCTTGGAAAGAGCGCCCGTTGCCCATGATTGCGGCACATCATGAATCGGCTTATCTGTATTTAAAAGGTGTTTATAATAAACCTAGGCAAGCACCGCTCCGCTGGTTATTGCGATGTGGCCTCCAGATACGGAAAAAAATACTCACGCGCTTCCACAGTGCTGGATAATAGAAGCATAGATAAAAGTAGAAAGGCGCGCCGCGCCGGAGAGAAGAAAAAATGAAGATTCGCCCTTTGAAAATAGCTGGAGCATTCGAGATTACTCCGCAGCAGCATCCGGACCCCCGCGGAGTATTCTTAGAAGCCTATAAAGCAGGTGCTCTAGCAGAAGCGGTGGGGCATCCCCTAGACCTGCAGCAGGTGAATACTTCCGTCTCCGCAGCGGGTGTGCTGCGGGGTATTCATTTTGCTGATGTGCCACCGAGCCAAGCCAAATATGTAATGTGTGCGCGCGGAGCTGTACTAGATATTGCCGTAGATATTCGCGTAGGTTCCCCCACTTTCGGGCAGTGGGATTCGGTGCTGCTTGACGATATCACCCGGCGCGCTATCTATTTAGCAGAGGGGCTCGGGCACGCTTTTATGGCGCTCGAAGATAATTCCACGGTAGTTTATCTTTGCTCTGCAGGTTATAACCCGGGGCGTGAGCATGGAATTACTCCGCTCGATGAGACGGTAGGAATTGAATGGCCTACCACTACTCCCGCGGGTAATCCTTTGACTCCACTGCGGAGTGAAAAAGATACCGCCGCTCCGACTCTAATCGAAGCGAAAGAGCAAGGTTTACTTCCAACGTGGGAAGAGTGCCAGGCGTTCTATAAAGAATTAAATAATAAATAGATTCAATGCCGGCAAAGTAGTGCGATTCGGCAATAAAAAAGTAGCACAATCCGGCAATAAAAATAAGTAATAAATTAAAGCCGGCAGGGAAGTACCTGCCGGCTTTAAGATTTAAACTTTAAACTTTTTTAAGTGTTACTGACCCTGCGCCCGGTAACCAGCTTCTATTTCTGCTTTTTCGCTGCGCCACCAATCTTCGTTTTCCCGATACCATTTGATGGTATCGCGCAAACCTTCCCGGAAATCGGTGTAGTGCGGATGCCAGCCGAGTTCTTTCACTAGCTTAGTGTTGTCGATAGCGTAGCGCTGATCATGGCCGGGGCGATCATTTACATGCTCAAAATCATTTTTATCTAGCCCAAATTCTTCGAGAATCATCTGCGTCACCTGCAGATTTGTGAGTTCACCGTCTGCACCAATGAGATAGGTATCGCCAATTTTGCCGTGATTAATAATCTCCCAGACGGCCGTATTGTGATCGAGCACGTGAATCCAATCGCGAATCTGCTCGCCCGTACCGTAGACGCGCGGTTTAATTCCGTCAAAAAGATTCGTAATAGTGCGCGGAATAAATTTCTCTATATGCTGGTACGGGCCATAGTTATTAGAGCAGTTGGAGATAGTGGCCGGAATGCCGAAAGAGCGTACCCAAGCGCGCACTAAATGATCAGAAGCAGCTTTCGATGCTGAATAAGGAGAAGATGGAATATAGGCATCACCAGGCTGGAATTTACGATCTTCCCCAATTTCTAAATCACCGTAAACTTCGTCAGTAGAAATATGGTGATAGCGGGTGCCGTGCCGGCGTACCGCTTCCAGAAGCTGATAAGTGCCGATAATATTGCTGGAAATAAAGGGCCACGGATCGCGCAAAGAATTATCATTATGGGATTCAGCAGCGAAATGTACCACTACATCGGCTGCGGCTACTAAGGGGTCTACCGTATCCGCATCTGCCACATCCCCTTGCACCAGATTTACACGCTCTAAACCGGCAAGCGATTGGGCATTTCCTGCATAAGTGAGCTTATCTAATACCGTCACTTCCGCATCCGGCATGTTTTCTACTGTGGTATGCACAAAATTAGCGCCGATAAATCCAGCGCCACCGGTCACTAATACTTTCATTGCTGCTCCTTTAAAGCAAGTATCTCTTCTAAGCAGATATCAAATCTAATTAAATACCTAGTTCAATTATATAGTACGGATAGCGGGGAGATGCGTGAGGCACTTAGTATAAAGATTTAGATTTTGTTTTAGCATCATCTTTAGCAAGTAATTAAATTCTATGGAATTTAAATTATTCTGCAGAAACACTATTATTTTTAAAAACCCAACTACGCATCAAGAAGAAATTCCATAGCGTAGTCATTCCGGTGCTAATAATTTTTCCTAATAGGTACAAGCTGAATAAAGAATCGAATAGCTGCACCACTACAACGGTAAAAATCATATTTATCACTAATAGAAAAATATAACGTTTAATTGAACTACCAGTTGAAATAGTGCTTTTAAATGTCAAACGTTGTTGCGTTAAAAATGCATAGCAAGTCGAAACTGCAAAAGCGATAAAAGCCGCAAATCCGGCTGGAAAGCCTAAAATTGATTTACAAAACCACAGCAAGCCAAAATCAATTATGAATGCGGTGCCCCCAAAAAAAAGATAATAAAAAACTACTTTCAAAATTATACTTTCTCGATCTGAGTACTACTCTTCTCTTGTTTGTAAGCTAGTAAAAACAAGAAGAAAAGGATTGCCAACCCGCTCAAACTAGAAATGATAGCAATTCCGTGCCGTAGAGTAATTTCAGAGAAGTAAATATTATTACCCAATCCTGCTATATACCTATACGCTACGCGTGCAAACATATAACTTTGCATAATAAAGAAACAACTACCTAAAAACTGTCTCTTATACACATCTCCGAGCCCACGAGACCGTTATTCTAATC